>CAZCJA010000019.1:19959-24893 GCA_964499015.1 uncultured Elusimicrobia bacterium | reverse complement strand
ACTTCGGGCCCAGGCCTTTCGCTCATGTCGGAAGTCCTCGGCCTCTCCTCCATGACGGAAACGCCGATTGTGATTATTGACGCGCAGCGGTCCGGACCCTCGACAGGCATGCCCACGAAGACCGAACAGTCCGATTTGTCGTTTGCGGTGCATATGGGGCACGGCGATACGCCCCGGGTGGTATTGGCACCGTCCAACGTGAAAGATTGTTTCTACGGGATTATCAAAGCCTTTTATATCGCTGAGAAATATCAGATTCCGGTCGTCATGTTGTCCGACCAATCGCTGTCGCACCGCACCCAAACTTTTACGCGTCCGAAATTGGAAAACCTTCAGGCCGCCAATCGTCTTAAAGCCACCAAGAACGGTCAATACAAACGTTTCCTGGACACCGAGAACGGCGTTTCACCGGTTGGATTTCCGGGAGAAGAAGGCCTTAACTTTGTAACCACCGGCCTCGAGCATGACGAATTCGGGCATCCGAGCTGGTCGTCAAGCAACCATTTGCGCATGTCGGCCAAGCGCCACCGCAAACTTGAATTTATCGCCAAAGAAAAAGGGTTCACCTATCGCTTTGGCGACGAACACGCCACGGTCGGCGTTATTTGCTGGGGTTCCACCGAAGGGCCGGTGGAAGAGGCCATTCACATGGCGGAAGGGCAGGGGCTGGAAGTAAAAGCGCTCACCTTAAAAATGATTTGGCCGCTGCCGGATGAGGAAATAAGAAGCTTTATGACAGGCCTAAAACACATCATCGTTCCTGAAATCAATTTTGCCGGCCAGCTCAATCAGCTATTGCGCGCCAAATACTTATTTAATTTTCACTCGTTCACAAAATGCAGCGGCGAACCGTTCAGCCCGCAGGAAATCCTGACCCGTATCGAGGAGGTTATCCGCCGTGCCTGATATTAAAGCGACCACTCCATCAACTCAGACGTACAAAAGCGAAGTTCCGGTCACCTGGTGCCCGGGCTGCGGTGATTTCTCGGTTTTGCATGCCATCTATAAAGCTCTGGGCATTCTTAATTACGATACCAAAGACACGGCGATCATCTCCGGCATCGGTTGTTCCGGACGCACCCCCGTTTTCACGTCCTGCTACGGTTTCCATGGCGTCCACGGACGTGTTCTTCCGACCGCGACCGGAGTAAAGCTCGCCAATCCCAAACTGCATGTGTTCGCGGTGGGCGGCGACGGCGACGGTCTCGCCATTGGCGGCGGACACTTTCCGCACGCGGCGCGCCGCAACGTCGACATCACCTATATCATGCTCGACAACTCAACCTATGGCCTTACCAAAGGCCAGGCGTCGCCCACAACGGGCAAAAATTCTACCACGCGCAGCCTGCCGTACGGCGCGTCCGAAGACAATTTAAACCCGATCGGTTTGGCCCTCGCCTACAACGCGTCGTTTGTGGCTAGGGGATTCTCCGGACAACTCAACCAACTCATCGACTTGATTGTCAGAGCCTCGAAACACAAAGGTTTTTCCTTCCTGCACGTTATTTCGCCGTGCGTTGTTTTCAATAATACCTATCCGCTTTACAACCAACGCGTCATCAACATTCCGGAAACGCATGACGTGAAAGACAAAAAAGCCGCCATCGATCTTTGGCAGGCTCCGGGGAAAACCTTCCTTGGTGTTTTCCATGAATCCGAAGTCCGCGCTTCCTATGCTGAACGCGTGGACAAAATTGTCGAACTGGCCCAATCCAAGGGCAAGGGCGATGTGAATCAACTCCTCGATAGCTATCGTTAAATGAAGCTTTACGAGCACCAAGCCAAGAAAGTCTACGAAACGTTCCGTATTCCCAAACCCGATGGCGAAGCCATCTCCGATCTTAAGCAGATTCCCGCCGTCTTAAAGAAATTAGGCAAAGGCCCATGGGCCATTAAAGCGCAGATTCTGGCCGGAGGCCGCGGCAAAGCGGGCGGCGTTAAACTGGTCAAAACCCCGGCGGAAGCCAAAGAATTCGCCAAGGGCCTGCTCGGTAAAAACTTGGTCACCCATCAAACCGGCCCGAAAGGGGAAAAAGTCGCGGCGCTGCTCATCGAAAAATCCCTGCCCAAGATCGCGCGCGAAATGTACGTCTCTATTTTGCTCGACCGAAAAATTTCCGCTCCGGTCATGATCGCCTCCAAAACCGGCGGCATGGATATTGAAACCCTGGCCAAAGAAAATCCGTCCGCGATCCTGCGTTTTGCCATTGATCCGATCGATCGCCTGCCGCTTTATCGCGCGCGGCTCATCGCCAAAGAATTGGGCCTTACCGGCAAGTCCATCGGCGAAGGTGCGGTGCTTCTTTCCCGATTGGCCGATCTTTTCTTCGGCATCGATGCCAATTTGGTCGAAATCAACCCGCTTGCGATAACGGAAGGCGGTTCGCTCATGGCGCTCGACGGAAAAATGGCCACCGACGACAACGCGCTTTATCGCCACGCCGATCAAACCGCGTGGAAAGCGCTCACGCCGCAGCCGGCCGCTGAAAAACAGGCGGCCAAAGCTAATATTTCCTACATCAAACTCGACGGCAGCATCGGCTGTCTAGTGAACGGCGCGGGCTTGGCCATGGCGACCATGGACATCATCAAGCTCCACGGCGGCGAGCCGGCCAACTTCCTGGACGTCGGCGGCGGCGCCAAAGCGGAACAGGTTACCGCGGCGTTCAAAATCATTTTGTCGGATAAAAACGTGAAGGGAATTCTCGTGAATATTTTCGGCGGAATTATGCGCTGCGACGTCATCGCCGAAGGTGTGATCGCCGCGGTCAAGCAAGTGAAGCTCAAAGTGCCGCTGGTCGTCCGCCTGCAAGGAACCAAAGCCGAAGAAGGCAAAGCGCTGCTCGCCAACTCGAAACTACCGCTTTTGGCGGCCAGTGAGCTCGGCGAAGCCGCTAAACTTATTGTCGAAGCCGTTGGAAAAACAAATGGCCATACTTCTCGATAAAAATTCGCGCGTTATCTGCCAGGGGATCACCGGTTCCGCCGGCTCCTTCCACACGAAGTTGTGCAAAGAATACGGCACCAATATGGTCGGCGGCGTGACGCCGGGCCGCGGCGGAGAAAAGTTTGAAAGCATTCCGATTTTTGACACCGTCCAAGACGCGGTGCGCAATGAAGGCGCTAACGTCTCAATGATTTTCGTGCCGGCACCTTTCGCCGCGGATGCGATTATGGAAGCCATGGAAGGCGGGATTAAGTTGATCGTGGCCATCACCGAAGGCATCCCGGTTTTGGATATGGTGAAAGTGAAGAACCAGCTGGTGAAGTGGAACAAGGCCCGCGGCGCGGACGACCAAGTGCGTTTGGTCGGCCCCAATTGCCCGGGTGTGATCACCGTCGACGTTTGCAAAGTGGGCATTATGCCCGGCGTGATCCATAAAAAAGGCCCCATGGGCATTGTGTCGCGTTCCGGCACGCTCACTTATGAGGCGGTCTGGCAACTTTCTCAAATTGGCATAGGTCAGTCCACCGTGGTGGGAATCGGAGGCGATCCGGTGGCCGGCATGAACTTCACCGATGTTCTTGAACTCTTTGAAAAAGACCCTGAAACCCAGGCCGTCGTGATGCTGGGCGAAATCGGCGGCCGCGCAGAGGAAGAAGCGGCCGAATACTTTAAGAAGCATATGAAAAAGCCCGTTTATTCGTTCATCGCGGGACGCACCGCCCCGCCCGGACGTCGCATGGGCCACGCGGGCGCGATCGTCGAAGGCGGTTCAGGCAAAGCCGACGATAAGATCGCCGAACTGCGCAAAAACGGCGTTCTGGTCGCCGATTCACCGGCGGACATCGGCGCGCTGGTGCAGAAGAACTTCGTGCCCAGATGAAGCGGTCTCTGCTGATCGCTTTCGCGCTGAACCCCATCCTCCTTTTTGCCGCCGACACTGTCACCGATATCGCCCCGCCCAGTTACAAAGAAATCCCGTATTACCTGCGCAAACTGGAAGAAACAAAACTCGAAGACGAACGCCTCCGTTTTGGGAAATTCCTGCATGAAGCCGTGGTGAACGCCGATTTATCCGACAAGAAAGTGGTTCGCGAGCTGGAGCCGCTGATTGAGCGCCTGCAGAAAGCGCAGGATTCCGGCCTCGACACGGTGAGCCTGACCGGGCAAACAAATTGGATCCAGTCGGCGATTGAGTATTTTGAGCGCGAGAAATTTCAACCGGTGTTGGACATTCCGGAAGCGGATTGGACGCCGTCGGAACCCGGCAAAAACGGCCCCGTTCTTTCCACATATCCCGAAAAAATCATGGTGCACAAACAAGGCAAGTCGGAGCAAATTGTAGAGGATTCAAACATCCATGAAGCAGTGCTGTCTCGCGACGGGCGCTGGGTGGCTTATTACCGTTTGATTGAGCCGCAGGGAAAGAAAGCCGAGCTCTGGTCTGTCAATGTCGCCAATAAGAAGAAACGAAAGATCGCCTCCGTTGATTCCTGCTACACGATCCTCTTTTCGTTGGATGGGGGGAAAGTTTATTTTCAGGCGGTTCCGGAGAAAGCAGGCAGGGAATCGGATATTTTTGTCGTTTCCCGCGGCGGCGGAAGGCCCAATCGCGTCGCCCAAGCCGCTCTGCTTCAGTCCGTTATCGAGAAGGGGCGCTATAAAGGCAATTTGATTTTGTATCAAACCGTGCTGCACCATCTGGGTGTGACGCGCCTGCAATGTCCATACGCGTATTCGGAAGGTGGGAAGAATCTGGGCCGCCTTGTGAACGCGCCCTGCCGCTAGACCGCCGCGGCGGTCTACTCCTTGCTCATCAACTCTTCGTGGATCTGTTGCTGTTTAATGTATTTGTCCAGACGCGCGTTGGTCTGATTCTCTATTTCCTTAAGCCGATTGGTTCGGTCGATCTCCAGCCGCTCGAGACTGCGGTCCAGCCGATCTCCAGCCGGTATTTTTTTGAGGAGACTTTCTCGTGTTTTTGCAAAAT
>CAZCJA010000019.1:0-19949 GCA_964499015.1 uncultured Elusimicrobia bacterium | reverse complement strand
GTCTTCCTTGATGGGGCGCATCGCCCGTTCCAAATCCGGCAGCGTCATTAATTTTCCGTTGGCGAGTTGGAAATACGTTTCCTGAAGGCCCGTAAACTCGCTGATGATTTCGCGTTTCTCGGCGATGAGCTTCTCCTTCTCCTGCTGCAGAGCTTCGATCGACTGCTGGCCGGTTTGATGGAAAAAGAACGCGACTCCCGCACCTAGACCCAAACCCACTAAAAACATAATGACGATCCCAATCCCACTGCCCGAAGGCCGAGAATACGAGCCGCGTTGGGCCGACGAGTAAGAGGGGGCGGCCGGCGCCGGCGCGGCGGCTTTCTTTGTGCTGTTAAAAAGAGAGTCGATCTTCATGGAATAGTTTTTTTTCAAGTCGGAGATAAAGGCTTTAACGTCCTCTCGCCCTTTCTCAATTTCGCCGTCGTCGAGGCTGACCAAACCGCGCGCGCTTTCCACGTCTTTTTCGCTGGCTTCGATTTCAAAATCAGCGATGGAATCAAGTTCTCCGCGTAGCGTTTCCACGGCCAATGCGGGATCGGCGGGCGGGGTGGATTCCCATGAGCGGCGTTCGAAATCCCACCATTGGCTCATGATTTGATCAAGACTGACCATTAAGTGGTCAAAAAGATCTTTCGCGCGGTATTCCTTGCCGCGCTCATCGATATGCATTTTGATGGACTCAAAACGGCTCTGCCGGAGTTCCAGCAGCGTCGCCGACCACTGTTCGAATGTTACGTCATCCATGGGTAAATTCCGGGCCGGTCCGCGTTAGAAGCGGAAGCCCACGCCTCCGTGGTAAAAACTTTCGCTGTTGGCCGTGCCGGCCGCTAATGAAATATAGGTAAAGGGAATGACCGCCAAATTGACGCCCAATTCGGCGCGCGTGGTGCCGGCTTCGCCGTCCGGCACTCCGGTCACCTTCGCTTCGAGTTTGGACGAATCGTAACCGACGCCCACATACGGATCAACAAAAGGAAGATCGAACGACAGCACCGCGTTTCCGGTGTAGGTTTCCATGTCGAACAAGTCATGGTCGAGCTTGCTGTAGAGGCCGCTGATGGAAACCGAGGGAATGCCGGGCAGCGACGATTTGAAGAGGCCGATTTTGAGGCCGCCGCCGATCATGTCGGCGTCGAAAACCTGGCCGCCGCGGGCGATCACATTGATGTTCATGGGCAGCCCCACTTCGGCTTGGATCCAGCTGGCCGAAAATTTATCGTCGTTATCGCGCAGGGTGACGTTGTCATTTTGGACGCTGACAACCGGGACATGAAAGCCGATATCAATGCCGATGGGAAAACCCAGCGCTTTGCCGTGATGGAAGCTGCCGGCGCCGACGGCGGTGCCCAAATCTTCGGTGAGCGCGTCGAGGCCTTGCTGGGATGTGTTGAAATTATCGGATATGTCGTCCGCGCGCAGGACGGGCAGGAATGAAAGTGCGAAAATGCCAAGAATGACGAGCCGTTTCATGAACCGACCTCCCTGTTTTAATATCGCTTAAGTGTATTATCGAATCGGTTTGAAATCAATCTGATCTTTCCAATAATAAAAAAGGCCTTTTAAGGTCAGATCGGGCTCATAAATATTGATGATGGGAAGGCCTTTTAGGATCCAGCGGGCCTGACCGCCGGTGGCGATTACCTTGGCCTTGCCGCCCATGGTCTTTTTCAACTGCAAAACCACTTCTAGGACCAAGCCGCGATAACCATGATATAGGCCCGCTTCGATGGCTTCTTTGGTATTCCGCCCCAGCGCTCTGGCTGGTTTTTGCAGAACAACGTGGGGGAGTTTGGCGGTGCGGGCGAAGAGGGCTTCGGCCGAAATAACGGGTCCCGGCGCGATAACGCCGCCCAGATATTTGCCGCCTTTGGCCACGCAGTCAAAGGTGGTGGCCGTGCCGAAATCGACAACAATGGACGCGCCTTTATGCAATTCCATTGCGGCACGGGCGTTGACCAAGCGGTCGGCGCCGACCTCAGACGGTTTGCTGTAGAGGTTCTGCACGCGGGAAGCGACGGTGGAACTGATGAAAAGCGCCTTGGGTATTTGTAAAGACGCCAGCGTGCGCTTCAGCGCCGGGTCCACGGCGGGGACGACGCTGGAAATGGATGCGCCGGCCAATTTCGACGGGTTGATTTTGCGCGAGCGCAGCCAGCGCTCGAGCGCCGGCCGGAAGAAAAGGGATTTTAAGCGGGTCGTGGGCACGGCCCATCGCGCCGTGGGTGTGTTCGATTTGCCGAGGGGAATCAAGCCCAAGGACGTGGAGCTGTTGCCGACATCGATGACAAGAAGCGCGCCGGACACGTTATTTCGGCGCGGTGATCTGGAGTTTTGAGAAATCGGCGACGGAATCGAAGAGTTTCTTTAGCTGAGCGAGCAGGCGTAGGCGTTCGGAGCGTACTTTTTCGTCTTCCACCATGATCATGACGCCGGTGAAAAAGTCATCCACCGGTTTTCTAAGGGGAGAAAGTTCCAGGAACGCCTCGCGGAAATGTCCGTGCTGGAGCGCGTTGGAAACTTTCGGTTTCGCGGCCATCAGTGCGAATTTGAGCGAGGCTTCCGCGGGATCGGCGGCGGTGATGTCGTCCAAGTTTCCGTCCGCGTCTTTCCAGCCTTTTTCGCGCGCTTGCTTCAAAAGATTGTGGGCGCGTTTGATGGCGGCGGACATGGATTCGAATTCCGGCATGGTGCGAATGGTTTTCAGCTCCTTGAGCTTTTCTTTGACCGTGATCACACTCTGGTCTTTGTTGGCCAAGACCGCCTCCACTTCGTCCGGACGAAAGCCTTGGTTTTCAAACCAAGCGCCGAGCCGCTGTTCGAAGAAGGCAAGCAGTTCTTTCTGTCCGTTCTTTTCCTTCAAGCCTTCAAACGCCAAATTCACCAAATCACTGAGGGAAGCGTCCCATTTCCATTCAATCAGGATGCGGATCACGCCGATGGCGGCGCGGCGCAGCGCGTAGGGATCATTCGATCCCGTTGGAATTAAGCCCACAGAGAAGTCGGCGGCTAACGTGTCCAGCTTATCGGCCAGCGCGACCACCGCGCCTTCAACTGCCGTCGGCAGTTTTCCATCGGCCGAGAGAGGCCATAAATGCTCTTCAATCGCGACCGCCACTTCTTTCTTTTCCTGTCTTTCCGCATAGAAGCGGCCGGCGATGCCCTGCAGCTCGGGAAATTCGCCGACCATCTGCGTTAATAAATCGGTTTTGGACAAACGCGCGGCGCGTTTGGCGTTGACGAGCACATCATCCGGCAGCGTAAGCCAGCGCTGAAGCTTGTCGATCAGCGTGAGCACGCGCTCCGTTTTGTCGTGAAGCGAGCCGAGTTTCGCGTGAAAGCCGATGCCGGTCAGTTTCGGCGCCAAATCTTCCAATCGGACATTTAAGTCATGTTCGAAAAAGAAGTGGGCATCGGCCAAACGGGCGGAAAGCACGCGTTCGTAGCCGTCGCGGACGGTCTCCTGCTGGTCGGAGACCCCATTGCGGATACCGATGAACGAATTGGTCAGTTTTCCCTTGGAAGATTCGATGGGGAAAAACTTCTGGTGTTTTTTGAGCACGCTCACCAAAACCTCTTTGGGCAGAGCCAAGTAAGATTCCTGGAATTGGCCGACGATCGCGGTCGGGTATTCTGTGAGTTGGATAACTTCGTCCAAAAGGGTTTCGTCGATCATCGGCGTCGCCTTAAGCTTCTTTGCCTGTGTGTCGAGCATTTTCAAAATATTGGTGCGGCGATCGTTCGGGTCGACCAAAATACAGCGGCCTTGGAGAACGCTTTTGTATTTGTCGGGGTTCGAAATGGCGATGCGTTGTCCTCCGAGCGCAAGCAATCCATAGCTGTTCTTGTCGGCCAGCACGCCCGCCAAACGGAAGCGCACCACTTTCGTTCCGTACAAAGCGACGATCCAGCGGATCGGCCGGGCAAAACGGAAGCGCGTCGGTTCCCAAACCATCGTTTTGGGGAAATAAATCTTCTGAATGAGGATGGGGAAAAACGTTTTAAGAATCGTCTCGGCGGTTTGTCCTTTACGCTGATGGACGGCCACAAGGCGTTGTCCTTTCGGCGTTTCGCGGAACGCCAGATCTTTGAGCGCAATGCCCTGCGCTTTGGCAAAGCCCACGGCCACCGGCGTCCATTCGCCTTTTTCATTTTGAGCGACCTGCGGAGGAGGGCCGACAACAATATTCTCGATGTCTTTGGCTTTATCTGAGAGCCCTTGGATAAAGACAACCAAGCGCCGCGGCGTGCCCCACGTCTGCACGGCGGTGAATTCGAGGCCTTGTTCACTCAGCAGCGTCGAAGTGAGCTGCTTTAATTGCTCGAGTGCGGGCGTGATGAAGCGTGCCGGCAGTTCTTCAGTGCCGATTTCGAGAAGAGCGTTTTTAAGCGGGTGTTTTTTCATTGGTTGCCAAATAGGTTTCGGCCACGCCCTTGGCCAGATTGCGGATGCGGCCGATGAACGTGGTGCGTTCGGACACGGAGATCGCTCCGCGCGCGTCCAGAAGATTAAAGAGATGCGAGCATTTCATCGTCGCGTCGTACGCCGGCAGCGGCAGTTTCTTGCTGAGCAGTTTTTTGCCCAGCGCTTCGTAATCTTCAAAATGGCGGCGCAAGACGTCCGGCTCGGTCATCGAGAAATTGAATTCGGAGAATTGGCGCTCGTCGTTTTTGTGCACGTCGCCGTAAGTCACGCCGTTGGTCCATTCGACGTCGAAGACGTTGTTCTTTTTCTGCGAGAACATGGCGAGGCGTTCCAATCCGTAGGTGATTTCAACCGAGATCGGGTCCAAATCAATGCCGCCGACCTGCTGGAAGAACGTAAATTGTGTGATTTCCATTCCGTCGAGCCATACTTCCCAACCGAGTCCCCAAGCGCCCAGCGTGGGGGATTCCCAATCGTCTTCAACGAAGCGAATGTCGTGGCTTTTGGTGTCGATGCCGATCTGCTCCAGCGATTCCAGATACATTCTCTGAATGTTGTCGGGCGCGGGTTTGATCAAGGCTTGAAATTGATAGTAGCGCTGCAGGCGGTTGGGGTTTTCGCCGTAGCGTCCATCGGTCGGGCGGCGCGAGGGCTCAACGTAAGCGACCGCCCAGGGTTTCGGTCCCAAGCTTCTTAAAAACGTGGCGGGATTAAACGTGCCGGCGCCTTTCTCGAGGTCGTACGGCTGAAAAATAAGACAGCCGCGTTTCGCCCAGAAACGCTCCAAAGTAAAAATGATGTCTTGAAATGATTTTCCTGTGTTTTTTTTGTTACGCATGTTCGAGAGAGAGATCGCTTGATTTCAGCTTGCGCGGCAACACCCGCTCCAATTCTGCCTCAAGCGCTGTAATGGCCCGTTCCATGGACGTCGGATTATCGGGGTGCAGCCATTTTAAGACTTCTTGGGAGTGATCACCATGCCCCAGGGCCTTTAAAAGCCGGAGTGCAAAGAGCGCCCATTCCACAGTGACATTGCCGGAGTTGTTCAACGCCTGTAAAGCGTGTTCAAGAATATCAAATGCCTCGGGCGCCGGAGCGCGAAAGGGCAGTAGAACGTCCACCGTCTCCGCGGCGCGGCACGCCGCATGAAAGGCCAGCGGGTTTTGACGCAAATTCGGGTGCGTGTTGATCAATGTGCCCTGCAATAGCCGAGCATACAGTCCATGCGGCGGCAGAAAAAGCTGTAGATCCGCGCGCGTAAACGGTTCCTGAAAGACGCGCAGCCGCGATTTGGGTTTGGCTGCGCTTTTGATTGTCACCATAACCTTTCCTTCGTTGCGCAAAAGAACGGTGAGTCGAGCGTCGTGCTCCAGATGCCGCGTGCGGCGTAAAACCAGCGCTGATTCAGTGAGCAGGCTCATATTTCCTCGTGGATATCGCCCACGATGGATTCCAGAGCGTCTTGAAGCGTAACCAGGCCTTCAATCGGGCCGTCTTCACCGCGGCGGACCAAGGCCATATGGTGGTGACCGGTTTTAAACAGGCGCAAGAGCGCCGAAAGTGGCAGATCGGGCTCGACAAAGTGCAGCGGACGCAAAACGTCGTCCAGGTTGATCAGCGTGCTGGTGCGCAGGGCCAGCAAAAGGTCTTTCGCGTACAGGATGCCGACCATGCGGTTGAGCGTTCCGCTGTAAACCGGGATGCGCGAAAATCCCGATACGAGAACGCTGCGAATGATTTTTTCCATCGGCAGATCGTTGGCGATCGCCAGCATGTCGTTGCGCGCGACCATGATGTCGCGCACTTTGGTGGAGGAAAATTCGAGCAGGTTGTCCAAAATCTTTTTGGAATGGCTCGGCAGGGCGGCGTTCTCGAGAATTTGCTTCAACTCCTGCTCCTGCAGGTACGGCGTTTCCGGGCGTTTGCGGAAACCGATCAAGAGATAATTGGTGAATTTTGCCGCGGCGCGGGAAAGCGGATCGACGATTTTGGTCCAACGCTGCATGAATGGCGTGATGAACAGGGCCCACGGGATCGAGTAGTGCCGCGCCAAAGTCTTGGGCACGATTTCGCCGAAAATCAAAACGATGGTTCCGAGCAGGAAGCCGAAAATAAGGATGGCGAGGGATTGGCGAACGCCGAGGAGATATCCCACTTTCGCCGCCATGCTGGCTGAGATAACGCCCATGGCAATGTTAACGGCATTGTTGGAAAGCAATATCGTCGCCAAAATCCGGTCGGGATGCTTCTCCCAAATTTCCACGGCGCCCGGCTTGATGCGATTGATGCGTTTTATTTGCGACAGGTTCAGGCCCGTATAGGCCACTTCGGTGGCTGAACAGAGCGCCGATAACACCAGGAGAACACCGATAAAAACGAGTTGCGCGGCGATGATGCTCATGGATTGGCCGCCGCGTGCGTGACGTCGTATTCATCCAAAATTTCACCGGTAATTTCTTCCAAAACATCTTCCAGTGAAACAAGCCCGATCATCGCGTTGTCGGCGCCGCGCACAAAGCCAAGATGAACGCTGGTGGTCTTAAAAAGCTGCAGTAACTCACTGACGTGCATGGTCGGGCTGATTGTGTGCGCGGCCAAAACGAGATACGAAAAATCTTGTCCGCGGTCTTCGACGATCGTGGCGATTAGGTCGTGCGTGTGGATGTAGCCCACGAAATCCTTGTTTTTGCGCACGGGTGTGCGCGTGTGCCCGTTTTCGATCATAAGGTCGATGATGTCGTCGCGGTCGACGGGAAGGTCCAGGTCGACGTAATCGACTTTGTCGATTGGCGTCATGATTTCCTGGGCGGATTTTTTCGTGATATCGATGACGCGTTGCATCATTGTGAGCGATTCTTTCTGCGGCACGGTGCGCGGTTGGGCTTCTTCCAGGACGGAGCGAAGTTCGTCGATGCTGAAGGTTAAATAGGAACTAATGGGTGTCGATACCCACGACGGCATGAACACGGTCACCACTTTCGTGGAAAGCCGCACGATGGGGGCGAATATTTTACGCGTGATACCCAGCCAAGGCAGCGCCAAAAGACTAAGCTGCTCCGGATAAAGGCGCCCCAAAAATTTGGGCACCATCTCGCCGAATATGAGCATCAAAAACGTCTGGACCAGCCAGCTCGCCGCTTCGATCTGCGTCGTTGTGTAGGAATCGAAGACTTTCAGCGCGAAGGATGTTAGGAACGCCGCGAAGAGGATCACGCTGATGGTGCTGCCGATAAGGATCACGATGATCAATTCATGCGGACGGGCCAACCAGCCGATCAAATGATTCGTGAGCTTGGGATACTGCAGGGCCAAATGCTTTGTTTTCTGCGTGGACAGCGTGACCAGCGCGGTTTCGGCGGCGGAGAAAAATGCCGAGCCCGCGAGGAAAGCCAGGGCCAAAAGCGGTTCAAAGAACGTCACGAGGCGAGTCCTTTTAGGTTGGCTACGAGCTTTTCCTGCTTTGCCCACATGATTTTTTTGGCTTTGCCATGGTCGTCATAGCCCAAAAGGTGAAGCGTTCCGTGAATGATCAGACGCACCACTTCCGTCTTGAACGCCTCGCCGAAGCGGGAGGCGTTGTATTTGGCCATGGGCAGGGAAATAAAAACGTCTCCAAACGGCGCGTCGTGTGCGTCTTCATAATTGAACGCGATCACGTCGGTTTCGTGGTCGGCGTCGAGAAATTTTTTGCTGAGCGTGCGGATTTTTCGGTTGTCCACAAAAACGACATTGATCTCACGTTGGGTGGATTTCTTTTCCGACTTCAGGACGCCGCGGACTATTTTAGCGGCAATACGAGAGGGTACCGGCGAGCGCAACGCGTTATTTGGGCGGGATGAGGCCTTCGGCATGTTGCGCGGGCTTGTTCGCGTCCGGATAGGGGATGCGGGCGTGATGTATGGACGTTAATGTCGCCGTGAAACGTTCGGCAATGGTGTGCAGATCTTTCAGCGTCAGGGTTGTTTCATCCAGCTGGCCGTCAAAAAGTTTTTTGTTCACGATCTTGTAGACCAAATCTTTGTAGCGCTGGTGATTGGGGTCTTCCAGCGTGCGGCTTGCGGCTTCCACGGAATCGGACAGCATCACGATCGCGGTTTCGCGCGACTGCGGTTTTGGCCCCGGATAGCGGTAATCTTCGGCGTCCACTTCTTCTTTCTCTTCCTCGCCTTCTTCAAGCTTGAGCGCTTTGCGGTAGAAATATTCGATTTGCGACGTTCCATGGTGCTGGGGGATGAAATCGGCGATTTGCTGGTCGAGTTTGCTTGCCGCGGCGAGCGCCATGCCTTCCTTTACATGCGAGGTGATCACCAGCTTCGAAAGGGACGGGCTCACTTGATCGTGCGGATTGCCGAACGTTCCTTGGTTCTCAATAAAGTATTCGGCCTTGACCATTTTGCCGATGTCGTGAAAGTACGCGCCCACGCGGCAGAGCAGGCCATTGGCGCCGATGGAATTTGCGGCGTCTTCCGCAAGAGAAGCGACGATCAGCGAATGGTGGAACGTTCCCGGCGCTTCAATGCTCATTTTTTTCAAAAGCGGATGGTTAACGTCGGCCAATTCCAGTAAACGAAGATTTGAGGTGCGTGAAAAAAAGCTTTCCAAGAACGGACGCGCGCCGAGCGCGACAAACGACGCCAAAATTCCGCTGCCGAACGCGGAAAGCGTGTGCAGGCCGATGTTGTGATTGTTCCAGCCGAGGCTCACGCCAATAAAGAGCGCAGCAAACGACTGCGCCAAGCCCGTGATCAGGCCCGAGCGCCAAATATCGTGCGCGGTGCGCGCGCTGCCCACCATGGCGGCCATGGTAACGCCGCCGATCGTGCCGACAACGGTGACCGTAAGGGAAAAATCGTTCAGGATGCCGTAGAAAAGCGCCGTGACAAAGCCAATCACCATGCCGAGGCGCTGGTGCAGGAGAAGCGTGGTCAACAGCGCGGCGATCGTCACCGGCGTCAGATAAATGGACAGCCAGGTGTTCTTCACGGAGAAGTATGAGACCGCTTTGATGCAGACGACAGTGGCAAAAAAGATAACGGACAGCAGCGCCATCGCATCGTCGCTTTTGGCGAGCTGCGGCTGGTCTTTCTTTAGATAAATGGTGAAGAGCGAAACGGACAGGACCGAGAAAATGCCGAGTAGGCTGACGTAGATCCAGGACGGTTCATGGCCGTAAAAGAGCGAAACAAAAAGGAGCGCGGTTGAGACGAGCGCAATGATGAACGGGGGGAAGTGGATTTCCTTTAGATGCCACGGGCGGCCTTGGGCGCGCGGGGAGCGTTCTTCCACTTTATCGAGCCACGACACGACGCGCGAAAGCAGGGAGCGCGTGAAATCAATGACCGGCTTGCGGATCATGAAATTGAATCCTTCTCATGAGCGTCGTACGCCTTCAAAATCTTCTGCACCAAGCTGTGGCGGACGATGTCTTCTCCGGTGAAGCGCGTAAATTGGATGCCTTCAACGTCTTTTAAAATCCTGTCGATGTTCAAGAGGCCGGAACGCTTCTTGTTCTCTAAATCGATTTGCGTTAGGTCGCCGTTGACGATGACTTTCGAGTTGTTGCCCATTCGCGTGAGGAACATTTTCATTTGTTCGGGTGTGGTGTTCTGCGCTTCATCGAGAATGATGATGGCGTTATCGAGCGTTCGGCCGCGCATGTAGGCCAGCGGAACGATTTCCAGAATTTCGTCTTCCTTCATGATGCGGAAGCGTTCCGGACCGACCACGGTGAAGAACGCGTCGTACAGCGGGCGCAAGTACGGATGGACTTTTTCGTACAGGTCGCCGGGAAGAAAGCCCAGTTTTTCGCCGGCTTCAACCACGGGCCGCGTCAAAACGATTTTGTTGAAGCGCCCGGATTCCAGTTCCGCAAGCGCGAAGGCCACCGCCAAAAACGTTTTACCGGTTCCCGCGGGGCCGATGCCGATGACGAGATCGAAATCGCGCATCGCCTTAATGTATTCGCGCTGGTTGTTGGTGCGCGGCGAGATCGCGTGCCCGGAAATGGATTTGATGATCATGTCTTTGCTGCGGCCGGCGGCCAGCGGTTTTTCGAGCGAGCTCTTCGGCGCGGCGAGCGGAGTTTGCCGGCGCATTTCCAGCGCCATTAGAGCTTTGTCGATTTGCTGGGAACGTCCGCGGATCGCGAGCGTTAGGCCCGCGCCCGAGGGCAAGGTGGATGGACGGACAAAAAATTGGACTTGGTATTTCCGTTCGAGCTCGCGGAGATAATGATCGTTCTGCCCGAAAAGAGTGACGGCCTCTTCTTGATTGTTCAAGTGCAGGCGTTTGGTCGCCATCTAGACTTTAATCCCGTCCTTTTTGTCCGGCGTCGCGGGTTTTTTTGGCGCGATAACGCCCAATTCGCGTAAAAGTTTTGGGTCCGGGTGGCCCGGCGCTCCGCTGACAAGGCAAGTGCCCTTAGCGGTTTTGGGGAACGCCATCACGTCGCGGATCGACGGCTCGTTGCTTAAGATCGCCACGAAGCGGTCGAGGCCGAGCGCGATGCCGGCGTGGGGCGGCGCGCCGGAGTCGAGCGCGTCAAGAAGAAAACCGAATTTGGCGCTGGTCTCTTCGGGCGAGAGTCCGAGCATTTCGAGAACCTGGCGTTGGATGGCGGAATTATGAATACGAACGCTGCCGCCGCCGAGTTCGGTGCCGTTGAGAACCAAGTCGTAGGCGCGTGCTTTAAATTGTCCGAGAATGGAATTCGGGTTGGTGATTTCGGCTTTGGCGTCGATCTTGGCGAGTTTCTCCAGGTCGACGGGCAAGGGGGACGTGAACGGATGATGCACGCTAACCCATTTCTTTTCTTCGTCGCTCCACTCAAAAAGAGGGAAATCGGTGACCCATGTCAGATGAATGCCGTCGGTGACTTTCGGCGGAGTGCCTTTGGTGATGTATTTGCTCCACAGGTGCAGGCGCAGCGCGCCCAACACGTTTTCGGCCAGCTTCTGTTTGTCGGCGACCAGGAAAACGATGTCGCCCGCATTGGCCTTCGCCGTTTCGCGGACCGCTTTGATTTCGGCTTCGCTTAAAAACTTCGCAATCGGCGATTCAACCGCGCTGCCATCGCCGAATTTAAGCCAGGCCAGGCCTTTGG
The DNA here is from genome assembly GCA_964499015.1 of uncultured Elusimicrobia bacterium. Lineage (GTDB taxonomy): Bacteria > Elusimicrobiota > Elusimicrobia > F11 > F11 > CAZCJA01. The sequence continues at coordinate 8,421 of CAZCJA010000019.1, read as the reverse complement.
CACCCACCGATTGCGCGAACACCGTCAAATCGTCGACTTCTTTGCGGCTAAACGCAGCTCCGCCCGTGTGCTTAAGTCCTTTGACCACGCCGCCCGCGGCCAGATTGTCTTTGATGCGGCCAAAACCGGTTTGCCCGAACGCGCGGGTCAGGTCCATGAGTTCGCCGGCGACGCGGAAGTCGGGTTTGTCCGAGCCGTAGCGCGTGCGCGCATCGTCGTAGCTCATGCGGTCGAACGGGCACTTCACATCGACGCCGAGCGCTTCTTTAAAGATGCGCGTTACCAAGCGTTCGGTGACCGACATGACGTCTTCTTCGCTGACGAAGGACATTTCCAAATCGATCTGGGTGAATTCCGGCTGGCGATCGGCGCGCAGGTCTTCGTCGCGGAAGCAGCGCGCGATCTGGTAGTAGCGGTCGAAACCGCCGACCATGAGGATCTGCTTAAAAAGCTGGGGCGATTGCGGCAGCGCGTAGAATTCGCCGGGAGAAAGACGCGACGGCACTAAGAAGTCGCGCGCGCCTTCGGGGGTTGAACGCGTCAGCATCGGCGTTTCAATTTCGATAAAGCCTTCTTTGTGCAGGAAGTCGCGCGTGCTGTGCGCCATCTTGTGGCGGAGAATAATATTGTTCTGCAGCGGCGGACGGCGCAGGTCCAAGTAGCGATATTTCAAACGCACTTCTTCGGAGGCCTGCGTGTATTCCGAAATTTCAAACGGCGGTGTTTTGGCCGTGTTGTGGATGACCAGCGTTTCACAGAGCAATTCGACGCTGCCGCTGGCGAGGTTGGCGTTTTTCGTTCCTTCCGGGCGGGCGCGAACCGTGCCCGTCACCTCAATGACGAATTCGCTGCGCAGTTCCGACGCTTTGCTGAAAAGTGCGGCCGGTTCCGGGTTGAAAACGATCTGGACCAGGCCCGAGCGGTCGCGCAGATCAATAAACAAAACGCCGCCGTGGTCGCGGCGCGAGGCCACCCAGCCGTCGAGCGTTATTTTCTGTCCGACGTGTTTATCGGAAACAAATCCGCAATAAACGGTGCGCTGCATTATTTCTTCTCCGCTTCGGCTTTCATTTTTTTGCGCAGTTCCTCAAAGGAATCGATCAGTTCTTTTAATTGGTCGGAATCTCGGATCTTAACCGGGTCGTTGTATTCGCCGCGAATCATGCGCTTCAGTGCGTTTTCCAGCGCGTACAGCGGGCCGACGATGCTGTGGAAGAAAAGGAAGTGTTCAATACCGATCGCGCACAGCAGGACGACGAAAAGAACGGCGAAGCCAAGGCGCAGGTTGCCGCGCAGCTCCAGCCATTGGTCGGGCGTCATGGCGGTCGACATCATCGACGTCGATAAAAGGGATTCAACGAACAGATAGCCGATTATGATCGACAGCGCGAGCGCGCCCAATGTCAGGGCCAAATGAAGGAGCTGGATGCGGGGTTTAATGAGGAAGTGTTTTCTCATGAGCGTGTGACCAAAATGTTGTCTATCAGTCGAGTCGTTCCTATTTTCAGCGCCGCCGCGATCAGAATGGGGCCGGACTTAGAGTTTGTTCTTTGAAGCGTTTGTGGGTCCACCAGTTCCAGGTAATCCAGTGTGGCGTTGGGGGCGGTTTTTTTCAAAAGTCCGATGAGGCGTCGCCGAACGATCTGGGGGTCCATTCGTGAGGGGGATGTTAAGAGTTTCCGCCCGGCTTGTAAAGCATGGTAAAGGGCCGGAGCCAACGCCTTTTCCGGGGTGGATAAATAGGCGTTCCGGCTTGATCGCGCAAGCCCCGAAACTTCTCGAACCGTCGGACAGCGAACGATTTTGACGTTCATGTGCAGGTCTTTAACCATCTCTTCGATGACGCGCACCTGCTGGTAGTCTTTGAGCCCGAAATAGGCGTGCGTCGGCGCCACCAAATTGAACAGTTTATTGACCACCGTGGCCACGCCGATGAAGTGGCCGGGGCCGCGCGATGTTGGTGATCCGCACAAGGTTTCGGAGACGCCCTTAACTTCAATGCGGGTGGTGTCGTTGGGAGGGTACATTTCATCTGCTTCGGGCATAAACACCACATCAACGCCCGCTTTTTTCAGCAAGGCAAAGTCCTTTTTCCACGGGCGCGGATACTTTTTGAAGTCTTCTTTGGGGCCGAATTGCGTGGGATTAACGAAAATGGAAACGATCGTCTTGGGGTTTTCGCGTTTGGAGCGGTTGACGAGAGAAATGTGGCCGTCGTGGAGCGCCCCCATAGTCGGCACAAAGCCCAGACGAGCGCGGGGTGAAAGGCAATCGCGCCACGCCCGAAGCGCTTTAATGGTCCGTAAAACCTTCATTAATAGCTGAATTCTGTGGTGGGGAATTTGCGGGAGCGCACGTCGGCGATATAGCGGTGGATCGCGTTCATCATTGGATTGCGCAGTGAAGCAAAGTGTTTAACGAATTTGGGTGAGCGCGATTCGCCCATGCCCAGCATGTCATCGAGAACAAGCACCTGGCCGTCGCAATGAACGCCGGCGCCGATGCCGATCGTGGGGATTTTCAGCGCGCGCGTGATTTTTTTGGCCAGCGCCGCGGGAATTCCTTCCAACACGACGGCAAACACGCCCGCTTTCTGCAGGAACAGGGCGTCGTTTAAAATTTGTTTGGCGTCGGCGGCTTGTTTGCCCTGCACGCGGTAGCCGCTTTGAATGTTGACTGATTGCGGCGTGAGGCCGATGTGGCCCATCACCGGAATGTTGGCGCGAATCATGGCCGCAATGGCCGGGCCCATGCGCTTGCCGCCTTCCAGTTTCACGGCTTCCGCCCCGCCTTCTTTAATAAAGCGTCCCGCGTTTTTAACGGCGTCGGCCGGCGTGGCTTCATAGGCCATATAAGGAAGGTCCGCGACCAAAAGGGCGTTTTTTACACCGCGAGCGGCGGCTTTGGTGTGGTGGACCATCTCACTGACGGTAACGGGAAGCGTGTTTGGGTAGCCGAGGCGTGTGTTGGCCAGGGAATCGCCGACCAGCGCAATATCGACGCCGCCGGAATCAATTAGACGGCCGCTGAACGCGTCGTAGCACGTGAGAACGGTTATCGGGGTTTTGTTCTTCTTTTTCTCTTGGAGAGAACGAAGCGTGATCTTTTCCATCGAGCGAGCATCGTAACTCTTTGACCTTGGAGGGTCAATCGACGCAAAAGGGCTTTTGTGGTCGCTTTTAAGAGGGGATGGCGCAGTGTTGGCGCGATCTCGGCGAGCGGAATAAGAACAAAGCGCCGCTCATGATAACGCGGGTGGGGAATGCGCAGCGCGCGAGATTCAAAAACCGTGTTTCCGTACGTGAGAATATCGATATCGATGGTGCGCGGGCCCCATTTTGTTCGTCGCACGCGCTTGAGGGACTTCTCGATGCGCCGCAACGCGCGCAGAAGAGGTTGGGGCGCCAGCACCGTCTCTATTTCCATGGCCGCGTTTAAAAAGGCGCCTTGCTTGGGTCCGCCGACGGGTTCGGTCTCGTAAAGGGACGAAACACGGCGCACGAAAACGCCGGGAGATTTTCCTATTTTATCGACGGAAAACTGGATGTTCTTCCGTCGAGGTTCGATGTTGGATCCGAGGCCGAGAAAAACGTTGGTCATGGCGTTCCGTCGATGTTAAAACATTTTTCCGTCTGAAAACTCGCGATTATTTTCTTGACTTCAAAAATCCGCTTTGTGTACTCTTCATCGTCGGTAAATTATAGTTATGGAGGCTCCCATGGCGCAGAAAGTTGCTAAAGCAGGCGTTAAAAGAGAAGAAGGTTTCCTTTATTTCATCGATAAGCAGGGCGACATTTCGCGTGCGAAAATGGCCCGTGGTGGAAAGAAAGGCGGCAAACCGCAGAAAGTGACGAAGCTCGGCATCAAAAAAGAGAAAGGCTTCTTGTATTTCTTGGATAAGCAGGGCGACGTGTCCCGCGCCAAAATGGTGAGAAGGTAATTTAAAAAGCGATTTCGCTTAAAGCCCCGCGTCGTCCCTACGGCGCGGGGCTTTTTTGTTTCAGATTGATCAGCAAATGTTCGAGGTTCTGGTAAAGTCCGCGGTTAAGAATCGGTTGCTGCAGCGCTTTCTCGATAATCACGCGCGCTTCATTGTTGCGCCCCTTTCTCATCAGCATCGACGCGATCTGCAGGCTGCCCATCGGGTCGGTCGGCGCGCGTTTATGGCCTTCCATTAAATACTCAAGCGCTTGATCTTCCTGCTCTTGCTCAAAATACAGCATCCCTAAGTAAAACCACGGCAGCGCGTATTTCCCGTCAAGGCTGATGGCCTTTCGGTATTCCTTCTCCGCCTGAAAATGCTGCATCCGTAAATTGCTCGCACGGCCTTTGTTCGCCCATGTTCGCGCGCTGCTATTGTCCAATTGCATGGCTTTTCCGAATTCGGCTTCCGCTCCGGCCAGGTTCTTTTGCCTCAAATAGGCTTCTCCGGTTAGATTGTGCAGAAAGGCCAATTCTTTTTTCGTCGGATTGAAGCCCGAAAGGCTCGATGGCAGCGATTCTTTTTTGTGTTCGGTGATTTTTGCGTCGACGAATTGGCTTAGGTTCCGGTAAAGATTGCGCGGAGACGTGAATTCGAGGGTGGGTCGATCATCTCTATGCAGCGGCCCCTCGCCGGCCATCGCGCGGAAACCGTCGTCTTCAAGAAGATAGGACGAAGAAATAAGTGTGAACGGATGATTGAGGCCGAGCATCAGCAGGTCGAGCTGCAAATCCGGATTGGCGTCGATTCCGGCCTGGACTTTTCCGTAATCAATTTGCCAGGGCTCATTGGAACCGAGAAAGAAAAAATCTTTATCTCCCGAAGTTAACAGCATGACATGGGGGAAGGATGCGGCGAAGGTGCGCATGATCAGCTGAAAATCGTCCAGACTCATTGAGTAGCTGTGAAACCACTGGCAAAAAATGCCGTTCGGCGCGAGGCGCGCTTTGGCAAGGTCGAACGCCTCTTTGGTGTACAAGTTGGATACGCCTGCAATCCAAGGGTTCGACGGTTCAGAGGCGATGATGTCGTATTTTTCAGCGGAAACTTTCAGATGGCGCCGGCCATCGTTGTAATGGATTTTTAAAATAGGATTTGAACGGATCGAGTGGTTAATCGGCGAAAAGAAATGCAGTGCTTCGGCCACCGCCGGCTCGATTTCCACGCAGTCGATTTTTTTCATGGAGGAAAACGTCGATAATGCGCCGGCGGTCACGCCGCTGCCGAGGCCGAGAACGAGCGATGTTTCCGGTCGCCGTGGATGAAAAAGTCCCGGCAGGACCCCGAGAAGCACTTGCGTGTGCATATCCTGGCCGGTCGAGGCGTCCGTTTTGCCGTTAACGCGCAGAAACCGGCCTCCCGCGGGTGTTTGATGGACGCTCACCGTGCAGGCGACGCCGTCCTTATAAAAAAGGAGCTCGTTCTGATGGGTGTCCATTTGGAATTCTTGGTAGTTTTTCCGGTGGTAATAGTCCTGCGCGTAAATAAAAACGCCGCTGGACATGACCAGAGGGTCCCATGGCGGCCGAACTGAAGCGCCGAGCGCGATAATGCCGAGAGAAACGATCGCGGCCAACGTGCGCCGGGATGTCGGCGCCGCAAAGCCTAAAAGAAGTGCAAAGGCGGCGGCGCCATAGATCCAGACACAGGCAAGCAATGTGTTTTCCGTTCCAATGGCGGGAATGAGCCAGAGCCCCGATAACGCACCTCCGGCGATCGCGCCCGTGGTGTTTACGCCGACCGCTACGCCCACCGTGCTATCTCGGCGCGGATTTTCTTCGATCAAGAGGTTCAATATCCACGGGAAAATAAGACCCATTAAAAAAGCGGGGAAAAACATGACGACAGCGCAAAGCAGAAACCGCGTCGCATCCATTAAAAACTGGTTTTCAAGGACGAGTGGAAAAATACGCACGTAAAAATAATTGAGCTGGTTGAAAAACGGCAGGTAAACCAATATTGCAAACGACGTGAGGAATAAAACGGCGCTTAAGAGCGAAAAATTGGGTTTTATGTAACCCTGTAAGACTTGAAAGGCCAGCGCGCCCAGCGCAATGGCGACCAAGAACGTAACGAGCATGATCGTGAACGCGTATGTCGAAGAGCCGATTAGGAGCGCAAACGCGCGAGTCCAGGCGACTTCGGCGGTAATTGACGCGAGACCGGTTAAAAAAAAGACGCTCATCAGCAACGGGGTCACACGGCTCCACGCAGGCGTGGTTGCTGCATGCGGTGGGAACACAACTACGTCACCGTTGTGGGCGGCTCTGCGGCTAATGGCAATGGCGATTACGCCGGCAACGACATTAATGCTCGCGGCGATCATGAATGACGCGGACAAACCCATCTTGGGAATAAAAATAAAACCCGCGCTAAACACGCCCATCACCGCGCCCAGCGTATTGATCCCGTAAAGAACGCTGGTCGATTTTTCGTTGCGGAACCAATCGACGAGGAGCGGATAGGTGAGTCCCATTAGAAAGGTGGGCAGCAGCAAAATCAGGAATGGGATAACGAAAAGAAAAACAGGCTGCGCGGATATGGAATGGGAGAGCGGCAACGCATCGATGTTCGAAAGGACTATCTTAGTTAGAAGACCCGCGAGGCCGATGCCCAGCTCAATCAGGCCATAAACAAAAAGGGCATTCTTGCCGGAAAACCTCTTAAGGAAGGTGCTGGCGGCAAATCCGCCTGACGCAAGCCCAGCCATAAATGCCGAAACCACAGCCGAAGCGGCGACGGTGGTATGACCCATGGATAGCGTCAGAACTCGGACCCATAGCGTTTCGAAAACGAGAGCAGAAAAGCCGGAGAGAAAGACGCAGGCGTAGAGGGCGGGAATTATAATGGAGGTTACGGCCACGCGGTGGTTGTGGGAAGAACTTCATCCCACGATTGCCGCACTAAAACGACATTAAGCGTGGGCAAATCAAGAGTATCGTCGTAAAAAACAATGGTTCGCTCGGCGCCGACGGCTTTGCTGACGTTGCCGACCACATAAACGGCGCCGTGAATGTCGGCCGGGCCTTCGATGTTTAAATCACCGCCGACATAAAGCAAGCCGCGGAACCCGATATCGGTATTGCCGGCTGGCGGCGGGCTTTTACCACCGGTCCACGTTTCAGACCCAAATTTAAACGTCGACCGATTCTTCTGATAGCCGTCATCGGCCGGATACTGGTTGGTCGAGCTCGTGTCGCCCGCAGATTTCGAGATCAGGCTGTATTCCTCCCAAGCGGACTCAGGAACAGGGCCGGTGTATTTGTAGTTGTCGCCGGCAAAATTGCTCAGCGTTCCGCGAATGATTACATTGCCCCAAAAGCCGTTGCCCTCAGCTCCGACATCGCCGGTGAAAATAACGGAAGAGTCCCAATACCAGGTGTATTGTTTGCGAGCCAAGCTGTGGTTCCAGCTGTTTTGGAAATGGATGGCATGGTTGGCACTGCCGCTTGTCACCGTGCATGAGTAGGGAGACCACGGAGCATTTGTAATCGTTTTTTTGCCGGACTTATAATTACAGCCATAGATATTCAAGGTTGTGGTGGTGCTTGCTGATGAGCGTAATGTCGCAAAATCCAGAATCGGCAACTCCGGCACGTCGTAATCCGACCACCACTCCTTATTGTCCGTGTTGGGAGGGTTGAGGCCGTTTGAGTCTCGCTCATAACCTTTGGAATTGGAGGTGACGGCTTGACGCGAGAATTTACGCGGGAAATAATCTTGTGCGGCGTTGGCATCGGTAATATTTATGTTGCCGTGAGCCATAATCGGGCCCCAATGGGCTGAAAAGGCGTTCGCCCAGGTGATAACGCCGCCCGAAATGACGGCGCCTGGAATGGCTTGATTGCGGTAAACGGCGGAAATCGCGCGGGTTTGATTGTTTGTGGAGTCGCGTCCTTCGGCGAAGATCGTGACATCGCGGGTGCCGGGGCCAGATGAGAAACGAATGCGGTAGCGTCCTCCTGTAATATCACTGTAAGCCGTATCTAACGCGTATCCAGTGATGGCCGTGCCGGCTTTGGCGAGCGCAAAAGTTGAGGTAGAGCTTTTAAGTTTCCACATTCCACGGTCGACGCCGGCTTCGGCCAAATTAAAAGCGATCGTCGATTTATGCGTTTTAATGGACATCTTCATGTCTCGCTGCAGCCATGACACGAGCATGGGCAGCAAAATCATAAGGACCGTGACCATGCCGACGACCGCGGCCAACGCTATGCCATGTGGTTTGTTCTTGCGGATCAATTCATGATCCTCACTTTTTCAGAGGCCATATGCAGAAACTTGGTGCGCCCTTCATAGGTCGATTTTTCCAATGTCAGGGCCACGGAGATAATACTCATGTCGTCCGATCTGGGCAATGAAAACGAAATATAACGCAGGTTTTTCGTGATCGTGCGCGTGGAGCCGTTAATAACCATGTTCAAATTTTTGCCTTCTTG
>CAZCJA010000018.1:0-34145 GCA_964499015.1 uncultured Elusimicrobia bacterium | reverse complement strand
GTGGTATTGGGAGATGCGCAAGCGCTGGCCGGTGGCCCGCTCGCCGGAGATTTCTATGAAAGACGAGGCCGGCTGGGCTGAACTGCAAAATTCGCGCCGCCCCATCGTGATCGGGCCCGACGTCGAAACCGCCGCGCAAGGCACCGCGCCGTTCATTCGTCCGGAACTCGCGGTCACGCGCGGGCTCTACCGTTATGGCGAAACGCCCGACTTTTTCTCGACGGACTTGATCGGCGACCACGCCCGCGTTTATCACCGGCTTGGGTTTACCGCTCTCCTGGCCGGACGCGCCGAGGCCTCCGATTTTTATTACGCCCGCGCCATGACGCTTGATCCCACTCTGGCGCGGGCCGCGTTCGACCGCGGCTATCTGGCTTACACGCAGGGCCATTTTGCGAAAGCGAAGCACTATCAGGCGCGCGCGGTCACCTTGTATCGCGCGGCGGAGGAGAAGGCGGTTCGTTACAAGTCGCTGCCGGACGTGGCCCGCGCGATCAAAAGCGATTTGTCGAACGCGTATCTTAATTTGGGCGCGAGCTGTGAGAAGTTGGGGGACATTGAGGCCGCGCGAGAAAATTATGCGGCCGCCGCCGCGGCGGCGCCAAACGCGCAGGCGCACTTCAACACGGCCGTGACCTATTGGGGGAAGGATTGGCGGCGCGCCCGCGAAAGCCTCGAGGCGTGTTTGCGCGTTAATCCGCAGTTTCCCAATGGCGCCAAATATTTAGCGGTGGCCCGGGCCAAGGAGGGGATGTGAGTCAGGATAAGAATCGTCGTCCCGGCATGCTGTTAGGCCGGGACCCAGGTTCTAACCTGGTTGAAAACCTGGGCCCCGGCCACAGGCATGCCGGGGCGACGGTGTATGCATGTGCCGCAGTGTTGATTGCTCTGCATGTGTTTCTCGGCGCGCGCGCCATCACCGCGTTGTCGCCGACGTATGACGAACCGGTGCACTTGACCGCGGGCGTGGCCGCGCTCAAGGCGGGGAATTTCAATTACAACGGGTATCACCATCCGATTTTTGCCGAAGCGTGGGCGGCCTTACCGAGCGTTTTCTTGAAGCCGCTTTTGCCGGTGCATCATCCCGCCTGGACCAAACAGGAGTGGCGACCGTTCGATCAGTACCGTTTTGCCGACGTGTTTCTTTATAAAAACCGCGTCAATCACGAAAAATTATTGAACAGCGGACGGTGGATGGTCCTGCTTCTGTCCGTTATTTTCATGGTCGCTGCGGGCATTTTGGTTTTAAACACCTACGGTTCCATCGCAGCACTGTGGTTCGGCGCCTCCTGGGCGTTTTCGCCGACCATGCTCGCCCACGCGACACTGGTGTCGACCGATCTGGCCTTCGCCGGTTTCTTCTTCTTGTTTTTTCTGGTCTATCAAACAATGTCCCGAACCCCCACCCAACCTCCCCCTGAGCGGGGGAGGAGTATTGTTTTGGGGCTTCTGCTGGGGCTTTGTCTGGCCAGCAAGTATTTGGGGCTCGCGCTTCTGCCGATTGCGGGACTGTTGTGGATTATTGAGAAGCGCTCGGTGCGCGATGGATTGATTGTGCTTGGCGTCGCGCTGATCGTTCCGCTTCTGTTTTATCGCGGCGACATTGGGGTGTTCATCGACGGTCTCACCCAGATTGTCACGCGCTCGCAAGCGGGCCGCTCGAGTTTCTTTTTGGGCGAGCACAGCGTGAGCGGGTCGCTCGCGTATTTTCCGTTCGCCTTTTTCGCCAAATCGACGCCGTTCGAGCTGGCCGGCCTGCTGTTGATGATCCCGTTCTTTTTAAAACGGCAGGTGCCGCGCGCGCTATGGATTCCGCCGCTGTTGTTCTTTGTTCTCGCGTGTTTCTCCAAAGTGCAGATCGGCCACCGCCATATTCTGGCGGTTTATCCGTTCGTGTTTTTGCTGGGCGGCGTGGCGCTGCAGAACATGGCTCCGCGGTTTCATTTGTTCGCTCCGGTGGCCGCGGGACTCATGCTGGTCCAGGCGATCGTTCTGGCGCCCAATTATCTGAGCTATTTCAATATGTTCGTGGGCGGGCCGGGCAAAGGCTACGCCTACATGACCGACTCCAACAACGATTGGGGGCAGGGCCTCAAACAATTGCGCGACGCGCTTGAGCCGGACGATCTAAAAGACGGGATTTACCTGTGTTATTTCGGCACCGCCGACCCGCACGCCTACGGACTGCGCTACATCAACATCGCTTCGGATTCGATCAGCGGGCATGTCGATAACTCCGGCGATTTATCGGTTCATCCGACAAAATTCGCCATTTCCATCACAAATTATCAGCACACTTATTATCAGAGCAAAAGCGCCTTCTCCTGGCTGAGAGAGCATAAGCCGTGGAAGCTGGTGGGGAATTCCATTCTCGTCTTTGATTTTAAGGACAGCCCGAACGGGTTGATGTCGCTGCAGGAAATGCGGGGGGCGATGTGATTTCCGGCGAACGCATTCAACGGTATATACGGCGCACCGTGTGGACCACCGCCGCGCTGGCGACGGCGCGCGGCGCGCTTCAGGCGGCGATATTTTTGATTCCGTATTTCGCGGCGCTGGCTCTCCTCGACCGCTTTACCGATCTCACGTCGCCCTTTCGTAAAACCATGTGGTTCCTGGGCGGCGCGGGCGGGTTGTTCTTCTTTGTGCGCGGCTTCTGGCCGTTCACGCTGTTCCATTTGCGTTCGCGCTCGCGCGAACTGGCGCGTTCCACCGGCGCGTTCCGCGAGGACGATTTGGAAATCGCCTTCGATTTCTCCGCGCGCTCACCAGAAGGCACCTCGGTCGAATTAAAAGACGATTTTCTCACCAACGTCGCGGGGCGGCTGGAGAGCCAGTCGGCGTGGGCCTTGTTTCCGCGCACACCGTGGAAGAAACTGGCGCTTATCTGCGGCGCGCTGGTTCTTCTTCTGCCGGTCCTGCCTTTGTCGGGCCGCGTGCTGTTTCCATTTGTTTCCACCCGCCTGTACGATTTCATTGAGATCAAACCTGGCAACGCGGAGGTGGCCTTCGGTTCCACCGCGCGCGTGGACGTGGCCATGAAAATCAATTCCGCCGACAAGCCGCAGTTGTTCGCCCGCGAAGGCGGCGATTGGGTGGAAGTGGCGCCCGACGCGGAATCGGCCAGCTTGTTCGGCTACGATTTAAAAAACATCGTGCAGCCGCTGTCGTACCGCGTCTTTTGGCGCGGCGAGTGGAGCGAACGTTTTACACTCCAGCCGGTGAAGGCGCTGTCCATCGAGAAATTTGAAATCACCGTGACGCCGCCCGCCTATCTGGGCCTTGAGGCCAAAACGCAGGCCGCGCCCGAGATTTCAGGATTGGCCGGTTCGGCGGTACTGCTGCGCGCGACGCTGAACCGCGATATCAGCGAGGCCTCATTGGTTCTGCCCGAAGGAGAACAAATTAAGCTCTCCGCCTCCGGCGCCGCGCTGGAAGGACGGTTCACGCTGCAGAGAAGCGGCGTGTACGGTTTTTCGTTCTCCGACGATCGTTATCCGCTGCAGATCCGTCCCGACGAAGCGCCGACCATTTCCTTGCTCTCGCCGGCGGAAGATTTGATCGTCAGCGTCAAAGACCGCCTGCCGGTCACCTACGAAGCCGCCGACGATATGGGTTTGGGCGAAATCAATTTAATCATCGAGCGCGAGCGGGGCAATTTTAAAACGCGCCGCATACACGCGGTTTCCGCGGCGCAGGCCAACGTGCTCGCGACCTATGAATGGGATTTGGCGGCCGACGGTTACAAGCCCGGCGACGTGTTCCGGTTCCAGCTGGAAGCGGTGGACAAAAACACGGTGACGGGGCCCGGCCGTTCGAAATCGGAATGGCGGCTGATCGAAATCGCCAGTTTCGAGAAATCGCACGAGGCGCTGGCGCAGATCTTGGAAGCGTGGCGGGAGAAGACATTGGATCTGCTTGGCGACATCAACTCCACGCGCGCCAGTCTCGACAAAGACAAGCCGGAGATGGGCAAGCTGAACGAGGAAATGGCCAAAAACATGGACAGCTCCGGCGACGTGGAGAAAACGCTGGAGAAGATCGTTTCGCTGATGGAAAAAGATCCGCTGGCCGATTACGGCGTGTGGCTCGAACACAAACAGATGCGCGAGAACATGGAGATCATGAACCAAACGCTGATGCGCCAGGCACAAGCCTCGATGCAGACCGGAAACACCAAAGAGGCGGCGCGCGCTCTCGACCAGGTGTCGTCGGAACTCGAGCGCATGCTCGCGCTCTCGGAAGACTTAAGCAAGAAACAGCGCGCCTCCGATGTAATGGAGATGAGCCAAAACCTGGAGAAGCTCGGCGAAGAGATGATGAAGCAGTTTGAAGACAATCCTCAGGCCGCGGCGATCAACAAAATGCTGGAGGAGGCCGAGAGCATTCTGCAGCAGATGGCGAAAAGCATCGAGCAATTCCCGAAAGACCTGCCCGAGGATTTTGTGAACCAGCCGGCGCTGAAAGACTTGAACATGGACCAGGCGCAGGACATTTTGTCGCAAATCCGCGACGCGATGAAGAAGGGCGACATGCAGAAGGCGATGGCGCTGGCCAAGCAGTATTTGGACGCCGCCAAGAAAATGAGCGAGCAGTTGGGCGAGGCGTATCAATCGTACACCGATCAAAATTCCGCCGAACAGTTGGCCGATGAAATTCAGGAGCGCGCCGAGAAATTAAACGAGATCACCAAAAAACAGCAGGAGCTTCTCGCGCAGACGCAGAAGCTGGAGTCGGAACGAATCAAGCAAATGATGGAGGAACAGGGGAAACTTCTTGAGAAACTGCACCGCGAGCAATTGGAAGCCATCTCCCGCGCGGAGAAAATCTTGAGCGACGACAAGGCCCACGTCAACGTGCGCGCGGTGCTGTCGTCTCTCGTGACATCGATGCGGCTGGTGGCGGAGGAATTCGCCGCGAAGAAAGTGTCGCGCGCGCCGCTTCTGCTTGATCGCGTGGTCGTGGAACTGCAAATGGCGGACGACGCCATCGTGCGCTCGTCGATCACCGCCGGCGGTTTTGTCGAGATGCGCGATGTGAAGGAGCGCGAAAAAAAGATTTTGGACCAGCTGAAGAAACCGTCTATCCCCGACGCGGCCATGACGCCCGAAGAGCGGGAAACGTTCGCGCAATTGCGCGCAAGCCAAAGTTCGCTCGGCAAGGAGACGCAAACTCTGCGCAAAGAACTGCAGGCGCTGTCCCGTAAATCGGCGCTGTTGAACATGGGGCTCTCGGAACCGTTATCAAAAGCCTCGGCCGCGATGGATGAGGCGGCCAAACAGTTGGGTGAGGGCAACAGCAAGAATGCCCAAAGCAGTGAAGAAGAGGCGCTCAGCCACTTGGGTCAGGCCGGCGACGCTCTTTCCGGCGCGCAGCAGCAGATGGGGGCAATGCCCGGCGGCAACCAACCGGGCGGACCCGGCGGCTCCGGCCCGCGCGCGATCGTCCGCCAGCAAGGCGGGGGCGGAAAAGGCGTGCAGACCGGCAAAGTCCGCCTGCCCACGGTGCAGGACTACAAGCCGCCCAAAGAATTTCGCGAAGAGCTGTTGGAATCGCTGAAGGAGAAATACCCGAAGGTCTATGAAGAAATCATTCACAAATATTACAAGCGCCTTACTGATTAGCCTGGCCACGCCCGCGTTGTGGGCGTTCCAGAGCGATGGGCATGTGTTTTCCACGCTGGAAGCGGGCCAGGCCACGCGCCAGAACGTGCCGGAGGCGGTTTATCTGCTGGGCCAGGGCGATTACACCGCCGCGCTCCACGCCGCCCAGCGCGACGACCCGGAAAGCCAGGACTGGCTGACATCCTATTTATGGGACTTGGTGGCGGTCAATAAAGACCTCCAGCGCTTCGAATCCAAAAATTTCGTGCTGTACGTGCCCGCTGAGCAGGCCTTTCTGGCTTCATTGGCCCTGCCGTCCTTGGAAAAGGCGGCCGAAACCCTGAGCCGGCATTTCGGCCACCGGCCAAGCGAGAAAATCCGGGTGGAGATCTATCCGACCCTGGAAGATTTCTCCAAAGCCTCGACCCTGAGCATGGAAACCTTGAAGCGTTCGGGCGCCATCGGCATCTGCAAATTCCACCGGCTGATGATCGTCACGCCGGAGGCTTTGCCGCTTGGATATCGTTGGTTAGACGCGCTTTCCCACGAATATCTACATTTAAATATTAATGAGCTCTCCGCCTCCAAAGCGGAGTTGTGGCTGCATGAGGGCACCGCCCGCTACTTTGAAACCATGTACCGGCTGAACCCGCCCGATTATTTGTCGCCCCACCAGAAAACCCAGCTTTTGGAGGCGTTGGAGAAGGGGGAGCTGGTCACGTTTAAGCGGATGTCGCCTTCCATGGTCTACTTGAAGGACCAAGACGAGGTGTCGCTGGCCTTTGCCCAGGTGGCTCACGCCGTCTCGGTTTTGGTCGCCGACCACTCGGAAAAGAAGTTCGTTTCTTTTATGAGGGATTTATCAAAAACGCCTTTTACAGAATCATTTCAGAGGAATTTCAAGATGACGGTCCTGGAGTTTGAGGAGCGGCTGAAAACGGTGTTGGCGGGGGAGAAATGGGAACGAACCCGGGGCAGCTTATCGGACGAGGTGCGCTTCGCCGGCTTGAACGAAGCCGAGGAAATCGGGGCGGACGCTCAGGGACGCGTGCGCTTGGGCGACCGGTTCCGGTTGCGGGAGAACTTTGAGGCGGCGCTGATTGAATACAACAAGGCGTTATCCGACGAACCGGACAACGCGATTATCCTGCTGAAGGTGGCGAAAACCCATTTGGCGCTGGGAAACAAGCCGGAAGCGATCCGGAATTTGCGGCGGGCGGTGGTCAAGAACCCGAATTACGTGACGCCGCACGTGGAGCTGGCTTTATTGTTGGACGAGAAAGACGCTTTACCTCATTGGCACGAGGCGGCCGCTATTAATCCCTTCGATCTGCGCGTCCGCGCGGTCTTGGACAAGCTGCTTCGTTAGGCGGCTTTTTTGTGCGCCGTGCGCAGCGGCATTCCGGATTTGATGGGTTTTGATTTGAGGTAGTCCGCGATCAGGTCGGACATGTGGCGGACCGGTTTGGATTTGTCTTCGTCGCGGGCTTCGGGCAGACGCCAGTAGGGAACCCACGACCACTGATGGTGCTCCCAATGGCACCAGGTGTTGTGCGGCGCAAACAGCCAGCGCTGCCACCAGCTCAAAACGATCCGGTGCGTTTCACCCGTGCCCACGTGCTCCGTCCAAATGCGCATCCGGAACACCGCCCAATACGCGGTCAAGAACGATCCGTACCACAGCAGCAGCACCCACCCCAATCCCAGCGAAATAAGCAGCGCGCTCGCCGCCGCAATCAAAACAGCCGGGCCGATCATCGCGCTCAATGTCGGCGGCTTTGTGATCTTTATCAGGATGATGAGTTGCGGCGAGCTAAGGCCGAGTAAATCTTTTAACAGGTAATACGCGATTTTCCATGGATTGGTGGGCAGGTCCCACTCCGGAGCCGCCCATAATTTGTGTTCGAGTTCCGGATCGTTGGGCATGCCCGTGTATTTGTGATGTTGGAAGTGAAACGGCCGATAGCCGTCGAGGGAAATTCCGAGGGGCCAGAAGCAAAAGAAATTCGTCACGAAATCATTGAGAACGGGCGAGGGGGAAGCGAGGCGGTGCGAGCCGTCGTGGGCCAAAATGTGCAGCGCGTGCTGCTTTGACCCGATGACGATGGCGGCCGCGATATAAACGGCCCAGTGGTGAGCGTAGCCGGCGACGCAAATGGCGAGGACTATCGTCAGCCAGTCGGCCAGCACACCCAACATCCAGCGGTGAAGCTTGGGTGTGCGAAAACGCTCGATGCGGCTTTCGTCGACGGCCATAGCGGCGCCGCCGGTGGGTTAAGCCGCTTTGTGCTGCTGAGGCGCGGGGCGCGCGCCGCCGTTTTCGATCTCTTTCTTGAGCTCGAATTTCTCGTTCTGCAGGCGGCGCATCTGCTCGTCCATGATTCCCTGCTGGCGCATGAATTCCTGCGTGAGGGTTTCCAGACGGCGCTGAAGATCTTTCTTCGCCTCTTCGAACTCGCCTTTGCGCTGATCGGCCTCTTTGCAGAGCGTTTCGTACTCGCTCTTCTGGGCCTCAAGCGCCATCTGGCGGGTGTGAAGTTCGGACATCGCCTTCTCCGTCTGCACGGTCAGCTCATGCTGCTTCTGCAGGTAGCGGCGCTGCATGTCCTCTTCGCGGCTCGTGAATGATTCCTCGAGCTCGGTCATCTTGGCGGAAAGCTTCATCTTCATTTCGGTGGTCTCGTCGAGCCACTTCTTGCGCGCTTCAGCGAACTCGGCCTCTTTTTCGGCGAGTTGCTTGCGGGCTTTCTCCGCGATTTCGGTGACGCGGTTCTCGAAACGAACCGGCCATTCCTGTTCCACCGTGTGACGGTAGTCGGAGAATTCTTTCTCTTTCTGGGCCAATTTTTGCGCGACCGCCTCTTCTTTCTGGCGATATGACTCGCGCATAGCGTCGGCTTCGGCGCGGGTTTTTACTTTCAGGCCTTCAAGTTGTTTGAGCGCGTCGTCGTGCTCGGAGGTCCAGCGTCCGCGCTGTTCTTCCAACTGCTGAACGCGGGCCAAATAGCCGCGGTCCAGGCGTTCGATGTCGGTCACGTATTTCTTCTCGAGTTCTTCGAGCGCCGCCTGTTTCTCCGCGATCATTTTAGAGCGCGTCACTTCGTCTTCTTCAAATTTCTTCTGCATGCGCGTGCTGCGTTCGCGCCAGATGGCTTCGAGCTCGCCTGTGCGGGCACGCAGCGTCTCTTCCATCTTCTGATACATCTCGCGCTGTTCCTGCTCGAGCTTGCCGCGCATTTCCGTCGAGACGAACTCAAGTTTCTTGCGCTCCTGCTCCATGCGGGCTTCGAAATCTTTGCGTTCCTGGTTCAGACGTGTGAACGCTTCCTGGCGTTCGGCCACCAGTTTCTGCTGAGTGTCGTGAAGTTCGCGTTCTTTTTCCTGAACGTCGGAGAGAAGCGCCCTCTTCATCTCTTGGAACGTCTTTTCGCGTTCCGTTTCTTTCGCCTGGGCCTGCTCGTCGAGCTCGTTGGCCCGGCGTTTCCAGAGCTCTTCAAGCTCGTGCGAGAGCTGACGGTGCGATTGCTCCGCCTTCATCTCCCAGTTTTTCTGCTCCATGCCGATGCGGGCACGAAGGTCTTTTTCAAATTTGTCCATTTGTTCGGTATCGCGAAGCATAGTTTCCTCCCAGGCTTTTTTATTTTGAGCGGCTTGCTCGTGGAGATTTCTCTCCATTTCGGCAATACGCTCGTCTTCTTTACGTTCGCGATTAAGAAGGGCGTCTTCTTTCGCTTTGTAATTGGCCCGCAGCTCTTCCTCTTTAGCGGCGAGGTGCGCGCGTTCTTGTTCCTGCTCCAGTTTCACATTCTCAAGAGCCTTCTGAGCCAAAGCTTTTTCGCCTTCCCACTGTTTCTGCTGGAGTTCCAGCTTTGCCAACATTTCCTGCTGGAGGAAATGGCGTTCTTCGTCCAAGCCCTTTTGTTTATCAAGGAGGGATTTCTCGTATTCGCGCAGGCGCGCGAGTTCGGCCTTCGTGTGCTGTTCAAAACGGTATTTCTCTTCGCTCAGGCGGTCGACGATTTCCATTTCCAGCCGTTTGCGGCGGTTCTCGAGCTGGGCTTTTTCTTCGGAAAGCTGGATGCGCACGTTCTCGAGCTCGAGTTCGGTTTGCTTGCGCTTCTTATCCCAGTCGGTGCGTTCGTCGGTCAAGATGGCGTCGCGGCGCTCTTTTTCCTGCGCGGCCAGGGTTTCGAGTTCGGCGCGGCGGCGCTCATACGCTTTTTCAAGTTCTTCTGTACGAACACGCAGGGCGTCGGCCATGCGGGTCTCGAGGCGCTTCTCTTCGTGGGAAATCTTGTCGCGGAACGCGCGTTCGTCGTTCTCTAGTTTCTGGTATTGCGCGTCCAGTTTTGATTGCGCGGCCACGCGCTCTTCTTCGGCCTTGCGCTGCACGTCGGCTTCCATCATTTCAAGGCGCTGTGTCACTTCCTCGGCGCGCTGCTGCAGTAAAATCTTTTCGTTCTCGACTTTGACCATCAAGTCTTTCTCAAGCATTTCCAGGCGATCGCGGTCTTCCTTCATTTTGGCGTTCCAGAGTTTTTGCTCTTCTTCGCCTTTGCGCAAAATGTCCTTTTCAAGCTCGCCCAAACGCTTCTGGTCGGAAATCATCTCCGCGTCCCACATCTCGCGCTCTTGACGCATCTTGGACATGAATTCCTGCTGTTCTTTCTGCAGGGCTTCTTTCTTTTGTAGCACTTCGACTTCCAGCGATTTGCGTTCTTTCTCCAGATTGCGCTGGGATTCGGCGCGCTGCTTGTCCCATTCCTGTTTTTCGACGACGAGCGAATAGTCCTGTTCGGCAAAGCGTTTCTCGAGCTCTTTCTTCACGGTGTCGACGGCACGCTGGCGCTGTTCTTCGTTCTGTTTCGCCGCGAGCTCCAGGGCTTGTGTTTTGGCCGCAAATTGGGTTTCCAGTTCCTTGGCTTTCTTTTGATAGTCGGCCTGGAAGCGTTCTTCGATGCTGGCGACTTCTTTGGCCTTCTGTTCGAGGAGGGAAACTTCGAGTTCCTTAATGCGCTTCTCTTCGATCTCGAATTTGGCTTTGGTTTGCCGCGTCTGCTCTTCCCAAGCCTGCCGGCGGTCGGACTCCAGCTTGTTCAGCCGTTCCGCTTCCTTATTTATATGGGCGTCAAATTGGTCGCGCTGGAAGGTGATCTCGGAAAGCATCTTTTCGCGGTCCTGTTCCAGGCGCATTTGGCCTTGGGCGCGTTCCTGCTCCCAGGCGTGGCGGTCGTTGGCGAAATTGAAGTCCCGCTCGGCGGCGTTTTTGTCCAGGTTCTCTTTGCGCAGGCGGAATTCGCGTTCGCGCTCGGCTTCCTTGCCGTTCATCGACTTTTCCCATTCGACGCGCGTCTTTTCGTATTCCAATTCTTTGGCGTGCCAGGCGTCTTTGAGCGCCTCTTCGCGTTTCGAGAATTCGGCGGCGAGTTCCTGTTGTTTGGTTAAATTTTCCTGGAGGAGGGCGTTGGCGCGCTCCACCAATGACTTCTCGATTGCCTGTTCCTTGAGCGCGAGTTCGCGCAGGCGGACCGAGACGTCCCGCTGAAACGCTTCGCGCTCCGTTTGCAGGCCGTTCAAAATCGTGGTGCGGTCGGCTTCAAAGCGGACTTTTTCGGCTTCGACTTCGCCCATCATGCGGGCGTGGATCTCTTCCAGCGAGCGGCGGCGGTTTTCATGCTCGCGCTCAAGCACCACGTGCTGCTCGGCCATCTGGCGGCGTTCTTTTTCCAAATCCCGGTAAAGTTCTTTACGGCTTTCCTCAAATTCCTGTTGTTTGCGGGCGTTCGAAACTTCGAGCTCGTCTTTGCGCACGCGCAGGCGGCGTTCCGCGTCGGCTTCGATCGACTGTTTGTCGCGGCGGAGCTGTTCGGCGTACGATTCCAGGCGTTCCTGCAGTTCACGTTCGCGCTGAATCAGTTTTTCCTGATTGATGTTCTGGCGTTCGGAAAATTCTTTTTGCAGCTGCGAAATCTTTTCGTTGTACTGGCGCTGGATGATCGGCTCAAGGTTGATGACTTTTTCTTTGAGGTTCACGATCTCGAGTTCTTTCGCGCGGAGGGAATCGGCGAGCTCCAAGCGTTCGCGGTCGATGCGGACCAAATTGTCTTCGGCTTTGCGCAGGTTCTCTTCGGTCATTCCTTTTAAGCGGCCGCTCTGCGCGGCTTCGTGCTCAAGGGACGTGATGCGGTCTTCGAGGCGCTTCTTCGCCTCGGCTTCCTGCGGCGCGTATTTTTTCCACAGCTCCGTCATCGAGGCGTTCATCAGGCCGCGGTATTCTTCCAAGAGCTGCTGGGTTTTGGAGGTGATGTCCTTTTCGTTTAAAGCGAGAGTGGATTGGTGGGCAAGTTCTTTGGAGAGGCGCGAGGCTTCTTCTTCCTTCGCGATGAGGCGATTGCTTAAGCGCTGCGTTTCGTCGTCCAATTGGCGGATTTTTTCGAGCGCCCAGCGGAGAGACAGTTTGGCCGTGGAGAGGTCTGTCAGTTCTTCAGCCTTATAAAAGTTGATTTCTTCCGAGCCCATTTGAATTGAGGATAAGGGGGGCGGCCTTTCTTTTCAATGTTTTATTTCTTCTTTTTTTGAGGTGTTTTTGCGGTTTTGCCTATCAAAAGGGGGGTATGTCAAATGATATAGTGTTTTCATGTCGTTTTTACTTGAAGAAGAAAAGGCCTGCCCGGCCTGCAAATACCCGAACAAGGTGGACGTGTGGTCGATCGTGAACGTCAAAGAGGACCCGGAGTTGAAAGACCTCCTGCTTGGCGGCGAATTGAACATGACCGAGTGCGCGTCCTGCAAGCACATTTTTTACGCGGAGCATTTCATTATCTATCATGAATCCGACCGCGAGCTAATGGCCTTCGTATACCCGCTCGCGGCGAGCGCGGAAGCGCCGAAGTGGAAAGAGAAAACCGCCGCGGACTTCGCCGCGTATCAGGCGAACGCGGAACCGGGCAGCGAGCTCACGTACCAGCCGGTGACGTTGTTCGGCTTGGACGACCTTGTGCAGCTCGTGCAAAAAGAGGAAGAGATGAACGTGCAGTCGGACATCGTTAAAACATTGGCAGACCAGGGGAATTTTTCGACGAAGACGCTGCGCGCCGGGAAAGCGCGCGAGCTTGGGCTGCCGATTGTGTTGCCGCTGAGCGGCGAGGGCGAGCCGCGCGAACGCGTGAAGCGCGGCGTGGAAGAACTGCTTACTATTAACGACCGCCTTTTTGTTTACCGCGACCTTCTTGCCCAGCTTGAAAACGGACAGCATGAGCGAATTGATCTCTAGTCTCGCCCACCGCATTCACGACAAATTCCCCAGCGAACTTCTGTATTTTATTCAGCACGTCGGCGCCCGCGCCGATAAGGACGGCCAGCGCGCCGTTCTGGTGGGGGGCGTGGCCCGCGATTTGGTGCTCGACCGCGCGGTCAAAGATGCCGACGTGATGCTCGAGCCGCCGCTGGAGAAAATCGTCGAAGACATCAATAAGGAATTTCACGGGAAACTCGTTTCGCATCCGAAATTCATGACGTTTACGATCACGGTATCTCCCACGCTCAAAGTCGATTTTGTGACCGCGCGCGAGGAAAAATATCCGGCGCCCGCGGCCTTGCCGGTGGTGCGGCCGTCCACGATCGAAAAAGATTTCCAGCGCCGCGATTTTACGGTGAACGCGATGGCTTGCTTTATTAATAAGGCGAAGTGGGGGCAGGTGCTCGATCCGTTCATGGGCATGCGCGACATCGAAAAAAAATGGATCCGCATCCTTCACCCGCTCAGCTTTAAAGACGACCCGACGCGCATCTTCCGCGCGGCGCGCTTCGCCGCCCGTTTGGGCTTTACGCTTGAGCCGACCACGCAGGACGTGCTCAAGAACGCGGTCGCGGAGAAATTGCCCTCTCTCTTAAGCCCCGTGCGCCGGCGCCATGAGTTTGAATTGATCTTAAAAGAGCAGAACCCGCTGGCCGCATTGGAATTTCTCGACGAATGGAACGTCCTTCCTTTTATTTATAAAGGAGCCGTTTTGACGGACGCGCACCGGCGGAGTCTCGCGCAAGCTTCTGGATTCGACGAGCGGCTCGTGCTATGGTTCAAGGAATTGGGCGCCGAAAAAGCCAAGCGCGTCCTCGACGAATTGGAATTTGAACGAACTATAAAACAGGAGATATTGAAAAAACTATGAACACACCCTTAAACCGCTTCCGTCCGCATCCGTGGCACGGATTGGACGTTGGTCCCAAGGCCCCCGAAGTTCTGAATGTGTTTATCGAAATCACCCCGTTCGATTTGATGAAGTACGAAGTCGATAAAGTGTCTGGTTACTTGCGGATTGACCGTCCGCAGCGCTCCTCCGCTCAGCACCCGACCTTGTATGGCTTCGTGCCGCGCACCTATTGCCATAAGCGTGTGGCCAAGCTCGCGCCCGCCTCCAAGCGCGGCGACGGCGACCCGCTGGATATCTGCGTGTTGAGTGAACGCGCCATCGCGCGCAACGAGATTCTTCTGCGCGCCCGCGTCATCGGCGGCCTGCAGATGATCGACGGCGGAGAAGCCGACGACAAAATCATCGGCGTTCTCGAAAACGATTACGTGTGGGGGGCTGCCCGCAACATCACGGACGTGCCGGCGGTGTTTGTTGAGCGTCTCCAGCATTATTTTCAAACCTACAAACTGGTCCCCGGCCAGCGCTCGACCGCGCGCATCACCAAGATTTACGGCCGCGAACACGCGCTCAAAGTGGTCCGTGCCTCCATGGCTGACTATAACGAGGCGTTTAAATGACGCAAGGGTCTGAAGGTTCGTGGGCGAAATTCCGCCGCGAACTATTGAACGCGCCGCTGGATATGTCGCTCTGCCGCGTTGATCAGGCCGAACCCAGCACGCTGCGCATTATCATGAATATCGGCCTGCTTCGGATCGCGCTGGCGGTTTTGTTCGGTTTACCGGCCCTTCTTCTGCTTGGTTTCGCCATCGCGAACACCAGTTCGCATGGGCTCCTGCTGGCCCTGATGTTTTGCCCGGCGATGCTGGTCGTGTCCGCGCTGTTTGGGTTTTCAATCCAGGAAAAATCGTTCACGCCGGCACTTCAGCAGGCCCGACAATCACTGCGCTTGTTGAACCTTAAAATGGAGGCCGCGGCGCCGCTGCCGAAAAAGGGGACAATTAAGCTGACGCATCGCACGGTCACGGTGAAAAACCGGGAGCGGGACGATTACGAGATCATTTTGCCGTTGGCCGGCTATGATTTTGTGGGGCACCGTTATGCGGCCGCGCAGGAGTTTTCCAGTCGATTGGCGGGTTTCCTCGGTTACCAGTTGGTGGACGAGGTTCCAGCCGACAAACGATAGAAATACGCTTTCCGTCGGGGCGTAACCTTGCTACAATTCCGGCCACATGGCGTACGAAGTAAAGATCGACATCTTCGAAGGCCCTCTCGACCTCCTCCTTCATTTGATTCAGAAGGACGATCTCGACATTTATGACATTCCGATCTCCGATATCACCAAGAAATACCTTTCCTACGTTGATCTAATCAAAGAATTGAACCTGTCCGTCGCCGGGGAATTCCTCGTTATGGCGGCGACGCTGATGCAGATCAAGGCCCGCACTCTTTTGCCATCCGAAGCCAACGCCCTCGAAAACGAAGGGCCCGACCCGCGCGCGGAACTGGTCCAGCGCCTCCTCGAATATCAAAAGTTTAAGGAAGCCTCCAAATTTTTGGGCGAACAGTACGACATTCATCGCGACGTCTACTTCCGCGGCGCTCCGGTTTTCCAAAAGGAAGAAGAAGTGTTGGACGTCAGCATGCAGAAGCTGTTGGACGCCTTTGGCAGCGTGCTGGAAATGGCCGACAAGGGCGTCCGCGAGATCATTGTTGAGGAAATTCCGGTTGAAATCCGCATTCGTGAGATCCTCGACATTCTGGAGAAAAAAGATTTTGTCACGTTCAGCGAGTTGTTCTCACCCGGCGTCGGCCGCAAGGGTCTGGTGGTCACTTTCTTGGCGCTGCTCGAGTTGATCCGCCTCAAACAAGTCCATGTGACGCAAACCAGCAGCTTTGCCGAAATCCATATCAACAGAAGCAAACAGCCTGACGTGACAAACGTTGAAATTCCGCTTTTGCCCGAATCCGCTCCGGCAGCCGTAACGCCGATAGCCAATTATTAAGGAGAACGAAAAATGGAACGCGAGGACATAAAGAAAGTGATCGAAAGCCTTCTTTATATGACCGACCACGCTTTGACGCCGAAAGAAATCACCGAAGTCCTGGAGACGAAACAATGGACCGCGGATGAGATCAAGGGAATCATCGAAGAGATTGGGCACGGTCTGGACGCGGCCGGGTCCTCCTTGCAGGTAACGGAAGTGGCCGGCGGCTTCCAAATGGCGACCCGCGCCGAATACGCGAGCTGGATCCGCCGGCTCTACAGAGAACGGTTAACGGTCCGTCTTTCCTCGTCGGCGCTCGAAACTCTTTCCATCATAGCCTACAAACAGCCGATCGCGCGCTCCGAAATCGAACAGATTCGCGGTGTGGAAGTGACCGGCGTCATGGAAACACTGCTTGAGCGCCGTTTGATAAAAGTCGTTGGCCGCAAGGAAACCATCGGCCGGCCGCTCCTATACGGTACAACCATTGAATTTTTACGCCACTTTGGACTGAAGCATCTCACCGAACTTCCGGACTTGAACAGCATGGCGCTCAGCTCGCCGGCTGAAACGCCCGCTCCGGAGCAGCCGCAGGAAGAAGCGCTCGTGTTTGCGGGCGGCGTTCCGGCGGAAGGGGAAACGACCGACGCCGCACCGACCATCGAAGAAGCCGTGTCCGACACACCGCCTTCGTCCGAACCCTCGTAATCATGCCCGAACTTCGCCGCGATCCAATTCTCGGCCGGTGGGTCATCATTGCCACCGACCGCGCCAAACGCCCGCACGATTTCACCGCCGAATCCGATTTCACCCAGGGCGGCGCCTGTCCGTTCTGCCCCGGTTCCGAAGACAAGACACCGACGGAAATCCTCGCTTACTACACGCCGGGCCGCGAAAAGAACAAGTCCGGCTGGTGGGTGCGCGTGATTCCAAACAAATTCCCGGCCCTTCAGATCGAAGGGGAGCTCAGCCGCAACGCCGAAGGCCTCTATGACAAAATGAACGGCATGGGTGCGCACGAAGTGATCATTGAAAGCCCGGTGCACGACCAGCGCATGCACGAAATGGAAAGCTCCAAGGTGGAGGATTTGTTTTGGGCGTATCGCGACCGCATCATGGATTTGAAGAAAGACCCGCGCCTCGAATACATCCTTATTTTTAAAAACCACGGCCTCGCCGCCGGCGCCAGCCTCGCGCATCCGCATTCGCAATTGATGGCGATGCCGATGGTTCCGGTGCGGTTAAAACAGGAAATGGTCGGCGCGCAGAAATACTATGACTACAAAGAACGCTGCGTGTATTGCGACGTGATCCGTCAGGAATTGGCGGACAAAAGCCGCGTGGTCGCGCAGAACGACGACTTCGTGGCGTTCGCGCCGTACGCGAGCCGCTTCCCGTTTGAAATATGGGTCGTGCCGACCAAGCATTCCTCTGATTTTCACGCGATCCAGAAACCGCAGGTGAGCAATTTGGCCACGATGATGAAAACGGTGCTGGGCAAGCATTACGCCGTACTCGACAACCCTCCGTACAACTTTATTCTGCACACCGCCCCGCTTAAATCGGGCGGCTTGTCCCATTATCATTGGTACATCGAAATTATTCCCAAGTTGACCAAAGTGGCCGGTTTCGAACACGGCACCGGGTTCTATATCAACCCAACGCCTCCGGAAGAGGCGGCCAAGTTCCTGCGCGAAGCGACGATTCGCAACCCCGTCCAGCCCCAGCGTTAGTGAATATCGTTCAAGTCGCGGGGGAAGCGGTTCCCTTTTGTAAAACCGGCGGTCTTGCCGATGTGGTTGGAGCCCTCATTAAGGAACTCGCCCAGCGCAAACACAACGTCATTCTTGTCCTTCCGCTGTACCAATCAATCAACCGCGATGCGTTCAAAATCATTCCGACCGGCATCGAATTGACGATCCGTGTCGGCCGTGTGACCCACAACGTTCCCGTTTGGGAACGCAAAAGCCCGCAAAACCCGCGTTGTTATTTTCTCGAATCCAAGACGTATTTCAATCGCAAAGGTTTTTACGGCGAAACGCCTGGGACCGCGTACGCCGACAACGACGAACGCTATATTTTCTACGCGAAAGCGGTTCTCGAGCTGTGCAAGGTCTTCGATTTTAAGCCCGACGTCATTCATGGGCACGACTGGCAGGCGGGTTTGATTCCGGCGTACGTTAAAACTCTCCAGGCGCGCGACCCATTCTTCGCCGACTGCGGGACCGTTTTCACGATCCACAATATGGCGTATCAAGGCCTGTTTCCGTCCAGCGCTTTCTCCCTGACGGGTCTTCCCTCGACCGAATACAGCATGGGCGGCGTCGAATTTTACGGACAGGTAAATTTCCTTAAGGGCGGCCTCATTTATTCCGACGCGTTAAACACGGTCAGCCCGGCCTACGCCAATGAAATCCAAAACGATTGGAATTACGGCATGGGCCTGGAAGGAGTCATTAATTTCCGCCGCGACCGTTTTCGCGGCATCACCAACGGCATCGACCAGGACATTTGGAATCCCAAAAAGGACGAACACATCGCCGCGCATTATGACGCGGACCATCTGCAGAAAAAGGCCGACTGCAAAGCTGCTTTGCAGCGCATGTGCGGCTGGAAGGCCGATGCGAAAACGCCGCTGGTGGGGTTTATCGGGCGTTTGGACGCGCAGAAAGGCATCGACTATTTGATTCAGCTCGTTCCGCGTTTGGCGAGCAAGAAAGCGCAAGTCGTCCTGCTCGGCAGCGGCGACGCCAATTACCAGGAACAGTTGAATGACCTGCATCGCGACTATCCGGAATCGATTTTCTACGAATCCGCTTTCGCCGAGGCGTTTTCACACCAGATTTACGCCGGCGCTGACGTGTTTCTTATGCCGTCGAAATTCGAGCCCTGCGGCTTAAGCCAATTGATCAGCATGCGTTACGGCACCGTTCCGGTCGTGACGCCCACAGGCGGATTGATCGATACCGTTCCGGCGGGAACGGGTTTTATGTCGAAAAGCAAATCCTACGGCGATTTTGTCGACGCCGTCTTCACCGCGATGGACGAGTGGACAAAGAAGCGTCCGTGGCAGGCCCGTCAGAAAAAAATCATGAAGGTTGATTCGTCCTGGGGGCCTTCGGTGCAAAAATATTTAGAGATGTATAAGGACGCGATGCGCTGGAGAAAAAGGTCGCATGCGTAACCGCTTTATCGCGGGCGCGTTATTCCTCTCCGTTCTAGGCGCCGTGCTGGCGCATTCCTGGCCCACCTATCAAGCCCGCCGCATGGCGGAAAAAAACAATCGTTACGTTGCGATCGCCATCGATTATGAGGATCTTCAAGCTGCTGCCGACGGCAGTGCCCCTCATCTCATGGATTATTCGTCCGCGCTGAAGAAAGTGCCGGTTTCCGTGGTGGCGCTCTCAGAACAGGCCTCCACGGAAGACGAAAAGATGGCGCGCGACCTCGGTTTCCATATTCTGTGGCAGATTAAAACCACGGACTACAAGGAGATAAAACGCACTTTGGCCCGGTTGCGCACCGGCGACGGCGTGATGTCCACGGAAAAACAAGCGCCCGGGTACCCAATGTACGTCCATCTGGTCGCGCAGGCGATTAACGAGGGCCAGGGTTTCCTGCCCATTTTTGAATTTCTGCCGCAAAAAGGAATGTCCTCACTCGCCGCGCAGGTTAAAGGGCAATTGGTCAAAGCGCATCTTATCGGCGACCGCGAAGTTTTTTCGCCCCGGCCCGCTCTCTGGCAAAAGCGGTTGGACAGGGCTGTTCGCGAGCGCGGCGTACGGTTTTTCTATCTGCGCTTGCCGCCGTCGTACACGTGGGAGCAGAAAGTCGTTTTTCTGCGCACGACCGCTCATTCGTTGCTTGGCAGCTATGTGGTCGGCGCGCCCGGAACATTTCTCGGATGGGATAACAATAAGCGTATTTCCGACCGCACCGCGCAGCGCGTTGCGATCGCACTGGCGATTTTGACGCCCATCATCGGGTTTCTGGTGTTCGTGCCGGCCGTTCGTTGGCCGGTTGTTGCTCGCTTTCTTTTGTTTTCCGCGTTTTCGACGTTAGGCGGAGTGACCGTATATTTTGTGGGGGGCAATCCGTCCCATGTTTTGGGCCTCTCGCAGGTTAGCGGCGTCAAACTTCAGTTGGTTCTGCCGCTTCTTTGCGCGCTCGTTGTATTGAGTGATCATCGGGAATGGCGGAAATGGCTCGAACAAAGCATCAAAGTGAAGCATCTCGTCCTTTTCGGCGGTGTGGTCGGACTCCTGGGCGTTTTCTATTTAATGCGCAGCGGTAACTTTCCGCTTATTCCGGTCACGGACAGCGAACGTCATTTCCGCGACGCGCTGGAATCGTTGTTGGGCGCGCGCCCGCGGTTCAAAGAGTTTTTTATCGGTCATCCGGCTGTGATAACGGCGTTCTATTTGCAGCGTCGCGGAGCCGATGCACGCGTCCTCTTGGTTGCCGGCCTGATCGGGCAGATTTCCATCGTAAATACCTTCCTGCATTTTCATGTTCCCTTGGAGCTGGGACTTTTGCGAACATTCCACGGTGTGTGGATCGGCCTCCTCGTCGGAGTGGGGTGGTGCTTGATTGCCAAGCGTTTTTTAAGGGGGCGGATATGAGAGTGGCGGTGGCGGGGTTTTACGGCTTCGGGAATTTGGGCGATGAGCTTATTCTTTCCGTTCTTTTGCGCCAGCTTAAGGAAACGTACGCGGCCGGCCGCGTCACCGTTTTATCGAACAAGCCGGCGCACACGCGCTTTTTTCACCAGGCCGCTGCCGTATCGCGATGGAATCCCGTTGTCGTCGCTTTTGAATTGGCGCGCGCCGATTTATTTGTGCTCGGGGGCGGGGGACTCTTTCAAGACAAAACGTCGTTCCGTTCGCTGTTCTATTATTTGAGCCTCGTCGCTTTCGCGCTGGCTTTAAGGAAACCGGTTTTTTTGTACAGCGTGGGCGTGGAAACGGTGCGGAGGCCAGCGTCCAAATGGCTCATCAAAACGTTGCTCTCCTCGCGCCGCGTGAAGATCACCGTGCGCGATCAAAAATCCGCCGACAAATTGGCGGTGATGGGCCTCACCGAAAAAGCAATTTACGTGCATCAGGACCCGGTTTTCAGCCTGCCCATGGACGTGCCGGCGCGCTTCAACCGCCAGGAACTCAAGCGTGCGCTGTTCATCCCGCGTTTTCCCGCTCCGGCGGAGGGAATGAACCTCTATAACGAAATCCGTTTTTTCCTGGAAGGGCGATTGGGCTTGGAGGTGGACGAGGCGGTGTTTGAACCGTCTGCCGAGAAGAAAAACCGTCCGGCGGCCGTAGGCGTGGAAACGCCGGAACAGGTTGCACTTTTGTTAACCGATTGCGATTTGGTGGTGAGCGCGCGTTACCATGGTTTGGTGCTCGCGGCGCTGGCGGGACGGCCGTTCATCGGCGTGGGCGACCCGGAAAAAACGGGCCGCTTGTGTGAAATAATGAAAATGCCCTTTTTGAATTGGAACGCAACCCGCCGCGATATAGAAGCCGCGCTCGGACGTTTGAACTTAGGCGCCGGCTCCCGGGATTTCCTTGAGAGCTCCCGCCGCCTTGTCGATCAACTCTTTTAGTTCGGCGAACCGGCTGACTTCAAGGCTGATGCCTTTTTGCGTGGGCTTGAGCTCGCCCTGCACGTCGCGGTAGTGGTTGCGAATATCGAGGTAGAATTTTTCTTTAAACGGCCTGATTTGGACGACGATCGTGTCTTTGGCATTCTTTTCGATCGTGCCAATCATGGTAGAATCGGCGTCGCTGGCGGCTTCGTCGGACATGGCTTCCTCCGGAGAGTAAAATGTCGATAACAGAAACGGTAGAACCAGTATACACAAAAACAAATCAGCGCCTTTCGCGTGAGCGAAACGGCGTGGAAAAACGCCCATCGGATGCGCGCCCGGCGCTTTTGCGTAATTTTCTTGCCTTCTTTTTAGCCGCGGCCGCAGGTTTTGCGCTCGCCGGTTTCGACAATGTTAAAAAACAACTTTCCGATTCGCTGCATCGCCAGGTTGAAGCCTTCCATTGGCTCGTGCTCGTGCAAGGCGCGCAAATCGACATCGATGAAGTGGGCCGCTCACTCGAAAAATTCCCGGGCTTGAAAGAGGCCACGTTCGTTTCGCCCGAATCGGCGTTTGAAAATTTGAAACAAGACGCGTTTCTTGCAGATGGTTTGGCCGGCCTCGACGCCTCGGCGTTGCCCGCGGCTTGGAAAGTGCGCTGGACCGCCGATTTCTCCGTTGATAAACAAGACGCGTTCGTGGCCGAAACGCGGGCGCTTCCGGGCGTCGTCGACGTCGCGGTCGATGAAAAAGCGCTTTCGACGATTCAGCTTTTGCGCGAACATCGTCTCGGCGTCAGCGTGGTGATGACAGGATTCGTTTTCCTGCTTGTTTTGGCCGGCATAGCCGCGGGGCTGTATTTGTTCTTTTCTGAAAAACGCTGGACCTTTAACGGGCGCGCATTCCTCATCGAAACGCTGGTTATTGCCGGTGGTTGGTGTGCGGGGCTGGCGCTCCTGTCGACGCTGACCGGACATGCCGCCTGGCCGTTTCTCCTTCTTGGCTTCGCCGCCGGCGCGACATCGTGGGCGTGGCGGCAGACGGCGTAGCACGCGATGCGTAAAACCCTCCTTTTATTATTGTGTTTGCCGTTGTCCACGCTGTTGGCCGCTCCTCCATCCGCTGAAATTCGCCACAAGACCCGGGATCTGGAAAAAGTCAAGGCGGAGTTGAACCGCAAAAAAGAAGAACGCGAGCGCCTAAAAAAAGAAACCGAAGAACTTGCCTCCGAGCTCAGTAAAAGCGAATCCAAAATGGAGTCGGTCGAGCAGTCGCTCGATTTCACGCGCAGCCGCACCCGCGACGTTCAGCAGAAAATCGCCTTGGCGAAAAATGAGCATGATCAACTGATCAAAGAGGCGTCGGAGAAAAAATCACAGTTGCGGGAGACCGCCGTGGATTATTACCTGGCCTCGGCGCTGATGGGGCCGCGCGACGTTACGACCGTTTATTCACGCCAGCTGTTTAACGGGCAGGCCGGGTTGTTGATGAACACGGAAAACAAGCGCTCTTCCGCCAAGACCAATTTGAATTCGCTAACCACCACGGGACAGACGCTGCGCGAGGAAATGCAGCGGCAGCAAGAAATATTGAGCGATGTAAAAACAAACTACACAACCAAGGAAAAACTTCTCGAGAAGAAAAAGACGCGGGCGCAAATTATTCAGTCCGAACTGTCGGAACTGCAGAAAACATCGGAAGAGTTGTCCGGCTTGATTGAAGTGCTGCGCACAAAGGTACGCCAGGAGCGTGAGCAGGAAAAGAAGGAGCGCCAAGCCCGGCACGCGAGCGGACAGTCGCCGCTGCAGGCGCGTTCACTTCCATGGCCCGTGCGCGGGCCTGTAGTGGAAAAGTTCGGCCGGCAAAAGCAGGCGGAGATAAATACCACGTACATTTCCAACGGCATTGTGGTCCAGCCGGCAATCAACGCAATGGTTAAATCCGTCGGACAGGGAACTGTCTTGTATGCGGGACAGTTTATGCGTTATGGCTCTATGGTCTTAATCGAGCATCCGGGCGATTGGTACAGCGTATACGGACGGCTGGGGAAATGGACCGTGGAGAAAGGCCAGGCTATAACCGCGGGTCAGGAAATCGGCCAGGCGGGTGTCAGTGCGGCCGGAAAGCCGGAAACCTATTTTGAATTGCGCTTTTACGGTAAACCCGTCGACCCCATGCCGTGGCTCATGCAATAAGTAATAAGGAAGGGCTTGATGAACGCCGCTAGCCCTGATATAGAATGTGGTAGCCTCATTTTAAAGGAGAACCAACAATGACCTCCATATATTCGCTGCGTAAATTAACGTTGTTTTGCGCGCTCAGCGCCCTGCTTGTTTTACCATCGGCCGCTGCCAAGAAAGCGCCGGATAAGAAAGCCCAGCAAGACCAAACTTTTGAACAGATAAAACTTTTGCTCGACGTTTACCAGCAGGTGAACCAAAACTATGTTGAAGACGTCGACTCGCGCGACCTGATATACGGCGCCGCGGCCGGCCTTGTTAATTCGCTCGATCCCTTCAGCCAGTTCATGGAGCCCGAAGCGCGCGAAGAGATGCAAACGGCAACCGAAGGACAATTCGGCGGGCTTGGCATCCGCATCATGCTTAAAGAAAACTGGCTCACCGTTATCACGCCTCTGCCGGACACGCCCGCATATCGCGCCGGCGTTCTTCCGGAAGACCGCATCGTTATGATCGATGAGGAATCCACGCGCAATATTTCGCTGCAGGACGCGGTTAAAAAACTTCGCGGCGCGCCCAAGAGCCAGGTGAAGATCACGGTTGTTCGCGAAGGCGCAAAAGAGCCGATCCCGTTTACGTTGACTCGCGAAAACATCATTATTCAGAGCGTACGCGCCAAAATGCTCAAGGATAAAATCGCGTACATACGGATCACGGAATTCATCGAGCCGACGTTGCGCGATCTTCAGAAAAATTTGAAAAGCATGAACGCCGACGGAATGCAGGGCATCGTGCTTGATCTGCGCAATAACCCGGGCGGCCTTCTGACCTCCGCGGTCGACGTCGTCAAACAATTCGTCGGCGAACAGAAAATGGTCGTCTACACGGAAGGCCGCGCTTCTCCGCGCCAGGATTTCCTTGCCGACGTTTCCGCTCCATTCGGCAAGGTGCCCATGGTCGTTTTAATTAATCGCGGTTCCGCTTCCGGATCCGAAATCGTCGCCGGAGCGGTGCAGGACCATGGCCGCGCGGTACTTGTGGGTTCAGAATCTTTCGGTAAGGGAAGCGTTCAGTCGGTTATTCGCTTAGACGACGGATCGGGTCTGCGGCTGACCACGGCAAAGTACTACACGCCGTCCGGCCGCAGTATTCACCGCGACCAGAAATCAGGCAAAGGCGGCATTCAGCCGGACATTGAGGTTGCCGTCGACCGTGAAACTGAAGCCAAGCTTCAGGCCCAGGCCGAGGAAATTTACGCCGCTGGGCAGGAAGCGCATTCCGCCGTGGCCGACACCGAGCGTGTTCGCGACGTCGCGCTCGATCGGGCGATCGAAATTTTGAAAGTCCGTTCTATCCTCCTGGGTCATAAAGAAGGTTGAAAAAGGTATTTTTCAGCCTGCTGCTGGTTGGTTTTGGGGCAGCCCTTTGGGTGACGCTCTCCACCACCGCGCACCAGTCCTTTAAAAAGTGGGACGGTAAGTTTGCGTCTGTTCTGCGCCAAAGCCTGACACAGGCCGGTCTCTCCAATGAAGACATCGTTTCCAGCGTCAGTGAAGCCCGCGGCAGCAATGACGAGTCGTGGACCACTCAAACGATTGAGTTGAAGAAGATAAGCGCGGAAAAAGCACAATCCCTTAAGAAAGCTCTCGAAGATGCCGGCGCTGTTGTGGAAGAGAAAAAAGAAGCCGGAAAACGCACGCTCTACGTCCGCCGCGGCAAGCGTCTCTACCAACAAATTACCTACACCCTGCAATGATCATCCTTGGAATCGAAACCTCCTGCGACGAGACCGCGGCCGCCCTCGTCGAAGACGGACGGCGCATTGTGGCCAGCTCCGTTTCCTCGCAAATACCGCTGCACAAGAAATACTCGGGAGTCGTTCCGGAAATCGCCAGCCGCGCCCACGTGGAATGGGTCAACTCCGTCGTGGATAAAGTGGTGAAGAAAAGAAAACCGGATGTGATCGCTGTTACTGTCGGGCCTGGATTGGTCGGTTCCCTTCTTGTGGGGAAGATGACCGCGGAAGCGCTCGGCTGGGCCTGGGACGTTCCCGTCGTGGGCGTGAACCACATCGAAGGGCATTTGCTGTCGGCCGTATTGGAGCACGCTCGTCTTAAGCCGCCGTTCTTGGGATTGGTTGTTTCCGGCGGTCACACGGAACTATTGGTGGAAGAAAAATGGGGCCAAACGCGGCTGTTGGGCCGTACGCGCGACGATGCGGCGGGGGAAGCCTTCGACAAAGTCGCCAAGATGATGAATTTGGGCTACCCGGGCGGACCGGTAATTGACCGGCTGGCCAAAGAAGGCGATGCGACGGCGTTTCATATGCCGCGGCCGTGGCTGCCCAAAACGTGGGACTTTTCTTTCAGCGGCCTTAAGACATCGGTTCTATACACGCTGCGTGAGCGCAAAACGTTGACGCTAAAGGATAAAAAGAACCTCTGCGCATCGTTCCAGGAATCGGTGGTGGACGTGCTGGTGGGGAAAACGCTGGCGGCGGCTTCCGCCTTGCGATTTAAAACAATTGTCGTTGGCGGCGGCGTCGCTGCCAATTCGCGTCTGCGCGAACGCTTTCTCTCTGACGGGAAAGCCGCCGGGAAGGACGTTCTGATCGCGTCCCCTGCGTTCTGCACCGACAACGCGGCCATGATCGCCAGCGCCGCTTATTTTAAACTCAACCAAAAACCCCGACCAACGCTCGATTTGGCCATCCGTCCGAGCTTTTCCTTCCCCCAGCACGAATTTAAAAACGCCTTGTAAATTAAGGGTGCTTCCCTTATCCTTCTAATGTTCTTATGAGCATTCGTCGGAAACTATTTTCGTTTATCGCCGTCATGACGATATTCCTCCTTGTTAACGGGGGGATGCTTTTCGTCGGCGGCCGCATTATTGTCGGCGCGTTCCGACATTCACTTGAAGCCGCAAATTCCCTAAACACCATCCGCGAACTCAAGACCCACATGTACCGCCAGCGCGCGTCGCTTAATCAGTACCTGCTTGTGGGTGACTCCTCCGAGCTCATTAATTTCGAAGAGGCGTCCAAACAATCGGCGAAGACGCTTGAGAACATTAAAGCTCAGTATTCGCGCGTTCCGGAGTGGTACACCGATCTTTCCAATCGTTTCACCAGTACGCGCATGATCGCCGATCAAGTGACCCTTTTTTATAAACAGGGAAACAAATCCCGCGCCTATGACGAAGCGACGGGTAAGCTTCTGCCGAAATTTCAGGAACTGTTCGACGCTGTGCAGTCTTTGGAACAGCAAAAAGAAAAAGAAGCGCGCGAGCTCTTTATTGCGGCGCGTTCGTGGAGCGATAGAACCGGGTTCTTCGTTTTGGTCATCGTCGGCGTTGCTTTCCTGATCGGCATCATTCTGTTCCGCTCGCTCTACAATTCCGTGATGCAACCGTTGGAAATTTTGCGCCAAGGCGCCGCCGAATTCGGCAAAGGCCATTGGGACCATAAGATCGATTTGTCGACGCGCAATGAGTTCGGTTCATTGGCTGGCGCGTTCAACACCATGGCCGACAATGTGAAGCAACTGCAGGAACAGGCCATTCATATGGACCGTATGAGCGCGGTTGGCCAACTGGCGGGGGGCGTGGCGCACGAGATCAATAATCCGCTGACCGGTGTTCTCGGCCAGGCCCAGATTTTGCTGGCCAAAACCGCTCCGGAACAGCCGGCGTACGCGCAGCTGAAAAAAATTGAAGCGGCCGCCTTGCGCTGCAAAAAAATCGTGCGTGGACTGCTCGACTTTTCGCGTCCCGGCCAAATCAAATTCGATGACGTCGATATAAATGAGATTTTAACGCAGACCATGGAGCTGTGCGAAGCCGACATGAAAGGTGCGAAAGTCATCCTTGAAAAGAAATTTGCAAAAACGCTGCCGAAAGTCGAAGCCAACGCCTCTGAACTTCAGCAGGTTTTGCTCAACCTTATTAATAATGCGATCCAAGCCATGCCGCGCGGGGGGACGATTAATCTCGAAACGCGTACGCACAATATGCCGCTCACGTTTGTTGACCGGCGCAAAGGCGCGCCGCCTTACACAGCGAACGGCCCGTGGGTTGAAATTGCCGTCCGCGATACCGGCATCGGCATAGCCAAGGACCATTTGTCCCGCGTGTTCGAGCCGTTCTTTACGACCAAGGAAATCGGCAAAGGTACCGGTCTGGGGCTTTCAGTGTCCATGGGCATCGTGCGCAAGCACGGCGGCGACCTGTCGGTCGATAGTGCGGGCCTGAACAAAGGCGCGACATTCCGTCTGACGATTCCAGTCAAAGGCGCGAACGGCGCGAAAGTGGCCAGCAGTCTCCCGCGAGTGGCGGCATAATGAACGTCTTGCTGGTTGAAGACGACCTTGATGTTGCCGAAACCATCGTTTCCGTTTTTGAAAATTTTTTTGAAGGTTCGACCATCACGCACATCTTGGACGGCCATGATTTCCGTAAAGGCGACTGGAAAACAAAATCCTGGGACATCGTCGTCCTCGATTTGATGATGCCCGGGATTACCGGTTTCGAAGTATGCGAGCAGTTGCGCAGTCAAAAAACCACCAAAATGGTCCCAATTTTGGCGCTGACCGGTTACGACACGCTGCAGAATGAGACGCGCATAAAATCGGCCGGCGCTTCGGGCTATATGGCCAAGCCGTTTGAAGTGGATAAATTTCTTAAAGAAGTAAAACGGATTCTCCGCTAGGAGACGCCCGTGGATTTTAAAAATCTCGATCATATCTTCGACGAAGCCGTGAAACGGCTTTCTATCGGCAAACCTGAAACCGGCGACCCTTATCAACAAGGCCCTCATTCCGCCGATCATTTCCTCCTGAACAAAAGCTGGGACTATTTCAAAGACCGCGTCCGCACGATCGAAGCCCATTGGGAAGAGATCGTCAACGCCAAGGATGAAGAGCTGAACGCCATCAAAGAAGAATTGCGCGTCTCGCGCGAGGCGCTTGGGGAATCCGAGATCCGGAACCAGATGCTCGACAAATTTGAGGAGGAAGTCCGTCAAACGCGAGCCGTCGACTTCGTGGACTTTAAGAAGCTCTCCGAACGGATGAAGCAGGCCTGGGAAGAGGAGCGTCAAAGCATCGCCGCGCAATTGGCGGCCGTCGAATTTGCGTTAAAGACGGAGCGGGAACGCGCCAAGGCGCTTGATGAAGAAATGACCAGGCGCGGAAAAGCCGCCGCGGCAGCCATCGATTCATTAAAACAGGAGAACGCCGCTTTGGCGCAGAAAAACGTGGAAGAGGTAAAGAGCACGCATCAAACGGCCGGTAAAAAAGACGCGGAAATTGTCGAGCGTGATTCGCGCATTGAGTTGCTCAAAGCTGAAGTGGAACGCCGCGACCAGTTTTTGGTGGAACAGGCCCAGAACATCGACTCCATGGGAACCAAGATCGACGCTCTGCTGTTGAGAATTAAACAAGGCGACGAAGCCCTTGCCGACCGGGATGTGAAGATAAAAAATCTTCAAGCCGATATTGCCCGGTTGGATTTTGAAAAGGAGTCGATAAAGAAGGCCTGGCAGAATGAGCAAGCCCAGTGGCGCGAGCTATGGGATCGGTCCCGATCTATGTGGGACCAACGAAAGCGCGACGAAAAATAGTTCGTTGACACCGCGCAAACGCTTGTATTACAATCTTCCTGCCTTCGACGAAAACCTATGAGCGAAATTCAACTTACAGATCAAAACTTTGACAACGAGATCGCCCAGTCCACTGGACCGGTTCTTGTGGATTTCTGGGCGCCTTGGTGTGGCCCGTGCCGCATGCTCTCGCCCATTGTCGCGGAATTGGCCCAGGAGTACGGCAGCCGCGCGAAAATCTGCAAACTGAACACAGATGAAAATCCGGAAGTCGCGTCCCGGTTTCAGATTTCGGCGATTCCCGCGATTTTGTTCTTCAAGAACGGCAAATTGGTCGAACAATTGACCGGTGTCCGGCCTAAGCCAGAAATCAAATCCGTCCTCGAAAAACTTATTTAAATAAGTTGTCCTCAATAGCCGTACCATCATCGTCATGAATCCAAAACAAAAGTCCCTGCTTTTTATCATCTTGTCGTTTGTCTTTGTCTGTGCCTTGTCGGGATGTCGCGGCCAAGCGGGTTCCGCTAATGCATCCGAGGGACGTCCCGGACCGCGTATTAAAGCCCCTGAATTTGAGCTGACCGATATTGATGGTAAGAAAGTGAAGCTTCAAGATTTCAAAGGAAACGTCGTTTTCGTCGATTTTTGGGCCACATGGTGCCCGCCTTGTGTCGTTTCATCTCCGGAAGTGGAAAAGCTGAATCAGGAATATGCCGGCAAAAAAGTCGCCGTCCTGAGCATCAGCTTGGACGATGAAGCGGAGACCGTGAAAGCGTATGCGGCCCGTAAAAAATTAACCAACCGGATGTTGATGGCCGGTTCATCCGGAGTGGACGTTCATTATCGTGTAAGTGGAATTCCGGGCTTCTTTTTGATTGATCAGGAAGGATACGTCGTCGCCAGTTGGACCGGTTATAGCCCGTCCATGGCGCGCGGCTGGCGCAAGGAGATAGACGCGCTTCTGAAGTCGTAAACCTTCATTCATCCCGCCGCTTTACCTGATCCAGCACTCTTTCCAAAAAAATCATGTCGAAAATATGTCTCTTTGATGCCAGCGGATACCTGCACCGCGCCTTCCACGCTCTCCCGTTATTAACCAACGCCAAAGGAGAGCCGGTGAATGCGTTGTACGGTTTTTCACGCATGATCACCAAGGTTTTAAAGGCCGAAAAGCCTGATTATGTGGCCGTGTGTTTCGATACCGCCGCGGCCACCTTCCGCCACGAGGCCGCACCGGAAACCTATAAAGCGCAGCGCAAAGAAACCGATCAGAACCTCGTTTTTCAGCTGCCCATCGCCGCCGAACTGACAAAAGCCTGGGGCTTGCCGATGTCGTATCTCGATGGTTTTGAGGCCGATGATGTGATCGCCACGCTCGCGCGAAAAGCGGAAAAAAAAGGCATCGATGTCCTTATCATGAGTGGGGACAAAGATATTTTGCAGCTGGTCGGCCCCAAAATCCGCGTCCGGGACGAAGTAAAAGGCGTCGAATACGATACGGCCAAATTTCAGGAACGCTATGGATTTACGCCGGCCCAAATGGTGGATTACTTGTGCTTGCTGGGCGACAGCGTGGACAATGTTAAAGGTGTGACGGGAATCGGCGAAGTGAAGGCGACGAGTTTGATCGCCGAATACGGATCGCTGGAAAATATTTACGCGAACATCGATAAATTAAAGCCGGCCATGAAAGCCAATCTTTTGACCGATAAGGAGCGGGCGTTTCAAAATCGTTTTATGATTCGCCTGCGCGACGACGTGCCGGTGGAATTCACCGAAGAATTGTTCACGCCAAAAACCCCGGATCCCCAAACGTTCCCGGCGATCCTGCAGCGCCTCGAGTTCAAGGGGGAAATGTACGGCGTCGACCAGGGCACGCAGGTGGCGATGGGCGAGGACAATAAAACGCGCGTGGTCAAAACCGTGCTGACGGAAAAAGACCTGAACGAACTCTCCGCTTTGCTGAACAAAGCCCCGCGTGTGGCTTACGATTTGGAAACCGACGGCTTGGAATCTCAAACCTGCAGCATCGTCGGCCTGTCGATTTCGTTGGAAAAAGACAAGGCCTGGTACATTCCCGTCGGACACAGCTATTTGGGTGTGCCGCAGCAACTGCCGTGGGAAAAAGTGAAAGCGGCCGTGCAAAAACCGTTCTTGGACGAGAAGGTCGTCAAAATTGGCCAGAATTTGAAATTTGATAACACCATTTTACGCCGCAACGGCATTCCTGTGACGGGGCCGATGGTGGACACGATGATTGCCATGTATTGCCTGGACCCCGGACGCAACGGTTTCGGGCTGAAAGACATGGCCGGGCAGCTGTTGAATGAGCGCATGACGCGCATCGGCGAACTTATCGGCGACGACAAGACGTTCGTATCGGTGGAAATTGAAAAGGCGGCGCCGTACGCCGGGGCCGACGCCGAGGTGTCGCTGCGCTTGGCGGACCTGCTCGTGCGCAAAGTCGCCGAGAACCAACTGCTGGATCTTTTTGAGAACATGGAAATGCCGCTCGTGCACGTGATCGAGAAAATGCAGACCGCCGGCATCTTGGTGGACACCGAACATTTGACGGGCGTCGGAAAGCGTTTGAATGAAGAGCGGGAGAAGATTGAAAAAGAGATTCATGAGCTGGCCGGCGGGTCGTTTGTCATTAATTCGCCGAAACAGCTGGCGACCGTCCTTTTTGAAAAGCTGAAGTTGCCCGTCATTAAAAAAACGAAAACAGGCTACTCCACCGACGAAGACGTTTTAACGAAATTGGCCGCCAGCCACACGATTTGCGAAAAAATCATCACGTACCGCCAGTTGGCCAAGCTGAATTCCACCTATGTGGTGTCGCTTCTCGAGATGGCGGACCCCAAGACACACCGGGTGCACACCTCGTTTAACCAGACGGG
The DNA here is from genome assembly GCA_964499015.1 of uncultured Elusimicrobia bacterium. Lineage (GTDB taxonomy): Bacteria > Elusimicrobiota > Elusimicrobia > F11 > F11 > CAZCJA01. The sequence continues at coordinate 2,147 of CAZCJA010000018.1, read as the reverse complement.
CACGACAACAGGACGCTTGAGTTCCACCGAGCCAAATTTGCAGAATATCCCCGTTAAGTCCGAGCACGGCCGCGACATACGACGGGCCTTCGTCGCGCCGAAAGGGTCGGTTCTGGTTTCCGCCGACTATTCTCAGATTGATTTACGCGTGCTGGCCCATATGTCGGGCGATCCGCTTTTAATCAAAACCTTTGCTTCCGGCGGCGACGTACACACGTCCACCGCCGCCGATGTGTTCCACGTTCCGGTGAATGACGTGACCTCCGAAATGCGCCGCCGCGCCAAAGCCATCAACTTCGGGATCGTTTACGGGCAGCAGGCCTACGGATTATCGCAGGCGTTGGGCATCAGCCAGAAGGAAGCCCAGGCTTTCATCGATCTCTATTTCGAACGTTACGCCGGAGTTAAAACGTGGATTGAAAAAACGCTCGCGGAAGCCCGTAAAGCGGGCGTGGTTTCGACGCTGGCCGGACGCCGCCGTTTTGTGCCGGACATTAATTCAAAGAACGGTTCTCTAAAAGGGTTTGCGGAACGGATCGCAACCAACACGCCGATTCAAGGCGGCTCGGCGGACATCATCAAGGCGGCCATGATTCGCGTGCAAAACGCTCTTGATAAACAGAAATTGGGGACAAAAATGCTCCTGCAAGTGCACGACGAACTCTTATTTGAAGTGCCGGAAGCCGAACTGAATGCGGTGTTGCCGCTGATTACCGACGGAATGGAAAACGCGTTCAAACTGCGCGTGCCGCTTTTGGTGGAAGCGAGAAGCGGCCCCAATTGGACGGACATGAAGCCGCTGAAACGGGAGCAATTGGCCGCATGAGCGTGTTTCGCGGCAGCAATCCTTTACACGATCTGGGGCCCGGCGTGCGCGGGCTTTTAATAGCGAACGTCGCGGTTTTTCTTTTGCAAATTGTTCTGCCGTACACGGCCCTTGAAGAGATTTTTGCGCTGCATTCGCTGCAAAGCGGCCGTCCGTTCTGGCCCTGGCAGGTTGTTACGTACTCGTTTCTCCACGGCAGCGGTCTGCATTTGTTCTTTAACATGTGGGTGTTGTGGATGATGGGCAACGCGCTTGAGTCGGCCATGGGCACGCGGTCGTTTGTTCTTTATTATTTTCTGTGCGTTGTGGGCGCCGCGGCCACGCACTTGCTGCTGGTGCCGGCGGCCTCGGCGGTCGGCGCGTCGGGGGGAATTTACGGCCTTCTGGTCGCCTTTGCGATCTTTTATCCCGACTCGGTGCTCTATTTATTCTTTGTTTTTCCGATGAAGACGGTCCACGCGGTATGGCTTTTGGGCCTGTTTGCGCTGGCTTTTGCCATGGGGTCCGGCGGGGACCGCATCGCGCATTTCGCGCATTTGGGCGGAATGGCGACGGGGTTCCTGTATTTTAAGCTTCCACAGTGGTTTCGGCGTCTGCGCACCATTGGCCGCGGGCGGCCCAAATTTCATGTGATCCGCCCGACGCCGAGCAAAGAACAGGAAGAGGCCGAGCATCTGCAGAAGGAAGTCGACCGGATCCTGGAGAAAATTTCGCTGAAAGGGCTCGATAGTTTGTCGGAGAAAGAACACGAGACCATGCGGGCTTATGCCAAGCGCAAACGTTAAGGTTATTGGTCTAACGGGTTCGTTCGGAAGCGGCAAATCCAGCGCGCTCACGTTGTTTAAAAAACGCGGCGCCGATGTGTTTGACGCGGACGCCGCGGTGCACAAGCTGCTGAAAACAGCGGCCGTTAAGAAAAAGATTTCGCGGGTCTTTGGGACGCTCGACCGGAAACAATTGGCGGGAATTATTTTTAAAAGCCCCGTTCAGCGCAAAAAGCTGGAGGCCATTCTTCACCCGCTGGTGCGGAAGGAAATGGGAAAGGCCGTGGCCCGCTCGCGCAGGAAACTGATTGTGTGCGATATCCCGCTGCTCTTCGAGTCGGGATGGAAAAGCCGGTTCGATAAAACGATTTATGTCGATGCTCCGTTTGAAAAACGGGTGTCGAGGCTCCGCAAGCGGGGCTTTCAACGCAGCGACGTGGTCACGCGCTCAAAGGCGCAGTGGGCCGCCGGCAGGAAAAAGAAGCAAGCGGACATTGTCATTCACAACGGCGGTTCGCTGATGGACTTAAGGAAAAAAATAAACGATTTAACCTTCT
>CAZCJA010000017.1:13749-34160 GCA_964499015.1 uncultured Elusimicrobia bacterium | reverse complement strand
CTTCCGGTGGATGTCCCGCATCACAAACGGCGTCGACTTGACCGTTCGCAATTCCGCCGGCGGGTACGGATAGAGGCGAAACGTCACGTCCAAAATAATGCCCAACGTTCCCCAGGAGCCGATCAGGAGTTTGGCCGCGTCGTAACCGGCGACATTTTTCATGGTCTTGGCGCCGAACTGAACCACATCGCCCGTGGGCAACAGAACGCGCATGCCCAAAATAAGATCGCGCAAGAACGGCCTGGCGCTGGCGCGCGTGGCCACCACGCCGCCGATCGAGCCCTCGCCGCCGATCCACAAGTATTGCCCCGCCTTTTCCACTTCCTTGCGCACCTCCGCCACCAGCGCGCCCGCCTGAACGGTGACGGTGAGGTTGCCCTTGTCGAAGTCGAGAATTTTATTGAACTGGTCCATCGAGACCGTCACGTTTTCCAACACTTTGTAGCGCGACTGCGTTCCCTGCACCCCAAACTGCCGCTTCTCGGCGGCAAAGGTGCGGATCATGCTCACCAATCCTTCTTCCGTGGTGGGCGTGGTCCCGCCCAACGGCGAGATTTCAAAATTCTTGTCCGCGGGCTCGGCGGGCGCCGCGGCCAGCTCCCCGCCTTTGCCGACCAATGGAATAAGCTTGTCCGGGTTGCAAAAATTGTCCGGATCGAACGCGTTTTTCAGCCGGCGGAACAAAACCAGCGTCTCGCGCGAAAAAAGCCAGCGCATCGCCTCGCGCTTGTCGACGCCGATGCCGTGCTCGCCGGAAATCGTGCCGCCCAAATCCACGCATGCTTTCAGCATTTCGTAGCCCGCTTGCTTGACGCGCTTGGTCATCGCGGCGTCGCGTTCGTCAAAAATGATTTGCGGATGCAGGTTTCCGTCGCCCGCATGGAACAGCATCGCCACGCGCAATTTATGCGTGGCCGCAATCGCTTCAATGCGCTGCAGCGCTTCCACAAGCTTGGTGCGCGGCACCGCGCCGTCTTCAACCAAAACGTTCGGGGCCAGCCGCGCCATCGCCGCGTACGATCCGCGGCGGCCTTCCCACAACTTGGCGCGCTCCACTTCATCTTTGGCGAAACGAAAATCGAAACAGCCGTTCTTGTCGCAGATTTCCTTGATCCGGGCTGATTCACCGTCGAGCGGTCCCGGCTTGTCGCCGTCGACTTCAATCAGAAGAATCGCCTCCGCCTGCAACGGGTATCCGGCGTGCACGAACGCTTCCACCGCGGCCACGGTCGTGTGATCCATGGCTTCGAGCGTTGCCGGCAAAATGCCAGCGGCAATAATCTCGGTCACGCTTTGAATCGCCTTTTCCATGGACGTGAAGCAGGCGAGCATGGTGCGCACAAACCCGGGCGCCGGCAAAAGTTTGACGCGGGCCGCGGTGACGAGGCCGAGCGTTCCTTCGGAACCGACAAAAAATCCAGTGAGATCGTAGCCCGGGTCTTCAATGCCAAAACGGATTTGTTTGCCGTCCGGCAGAACGACGTCTAAACCGACCACGAAGTGCGAGGTGACGCCATACTTCAAACAATGCGGGCCGCCGGCGTTGGTGGCGACGTTGCCGCCGATGGTGCAGGCCTTTTGGCTGCCCGGATCCGGCGGATAAAAGAGTTTGTGCTGCGTAACCGCTTGCTGCAGTTTTAAATTCACGACGCCGGGCTCGACCAGCACTTCGTTTTTCTTGAGATCGACTTTGCCGATGCGTTTTAGCCGCGCGAGGCCAATGACCACCGCGTTATTTAACGGAATCGGCCCACCGCAAAGGCTGGTCGCCGCGCCGCGCGCGACAAACGGCACCTTGTATTTATAGAGGATCGCCACCGTGCGCGCCACTTGGTCGGGCGTGGCCGGCAGAACGACCGCCGCCGGAACGGAACGGTCGAGGGCGGAGTCGAACGAGTACAGGTGAAGGTCGCCAGGCGTGGTTAAGACTTGTTCGCGGCCCACACAGCCGGCGAGTTCATCAATAAGGATTGGATTGAGCATCTGCTCCGATTATACAGGTAAAAAAAAGAACCGCCACCCTGCGTTAACAGAATGGCGGTTCTTATATGAAACGTTTAGAAACTAGCGGTCGCGGACAGTGGCCGTTTTGCCTTCGATCACGGCTTGGGCTGCGGCCAAGCGGGCGATCGGAATGCGGAACGGGCTTGCGGACACATAGGAGAACTTGGCGCGGTGACAGAATTTCACCGACTCCGGGTCTCCGCCGTGTTCGCCGCAGATACCGACCTTGAGATCTTTCTTCACGCTGCGGCCTTTGCCGATCGCGTATTTGATCAGTTCGCCCACGCCGGTTTGATCCAGCGTCTGGAACGGGTCGTCGCGGAACACTTTCTTGTTCATGTATTCCTTAATGAACTTGCCGGCGTCGTCGCGCGAGAAACCGAGCGTCATCTGCGTCAGGTCGTTGGTGCCGAAGGAGAAGAACTCGGCGGTTTCCGCGATTTTGTCGGCGGTGAGCGCCCCGCGCGGAACTTCGATCATGGTTCCGACGGTGTACGGAACCTTCACGCCTTGCTGCTTCATCACTTCATCGGCGACCTGAACGACGATCGCTTTCTGGTCTTTGAGTTCCGTGTCGAAGCCGACGAGCGGAATCATGATTTCGGGATAAGACTTAATTTTCTCTTTCGCCAGCTCGCACGCGGCGGTGATGATGGCGCGCGCCTGCATTTCCGTGATTTCCGGATACGTGATGCCGAGGCGGCAGCCGCGGTGACCGAGCATCGGATTGAACTCATGCAAGTCTTTCGCTTTCTGCCAGATTTTATCGGCGGAAACGTTGATCTTCTTCGAAAGCTCTTCAGCGGCTTCCTGCGTTTTCGGCAAGAACTCGTGCAGAGGCGGATCCAAGGTGCGGATCGTCACCGGGAAGCCCTTCATTTCTTTCAGGAGACCTTTGAAGTCTTCTTTCTGGAAGTGGAAGAGCTTATCCAACGCTTTGCGGCGGGCCTCAACGTCGTCCGCCACGATCATTTCCTGCATGTACGGCAAACGGTCTTCGGCGAAGAACATGTGTTCGGTGCGGCAGAGGCCGATGCCTTGCGCGCCGAACTTCATGGCCTGGATGGCGTCGCGCGGAATGTCCGCGTTGGCGCGAACTTTCAGCGTGCGGATCGCGTCCGCCCAGCTCATCAGCATGTCGAAGTCGGCCGAGAGCGTGGCTTCCATCAGAGGCACTTGGCCCGTGATCACGCGGCCGGTGGAACCGTCGATGGTGATCCAGTCGTTTTCCTTAATGGTGGTGCCGTTGATGCTGAATTTCTTTTCCTCTTCGTTGACGCGAATGGTTTCGCATCCGGCGACGCAGGGCTTGCCCATGCCGCGCGCCACAACGGCCGCGTGCGAGGTCATGCCGCCGCGCGCGGTCAAAATACCGCGGGCCGCGACCATGCCGTGAATGTCGTCGGGGTTGGTCTCATCGCGAACCAAGATGACCGGTTCGTTGTCGCCGCGTTCCGCCGCAACATCTGCGGTGAACACCGCTTTGCCCGTGGCCGCGCCCGGCGAGGCCGGGAGCCCCGAGGTGATGACCTTCAGGCTGGCTTTCGGGTCAATAATAGGATGGAGGAGCTGGTTGATCTGTTCCGGATCGACGCGAAGAAGCGCTTCCTCTTTGGAGAGGATCTTCTCTTTCACCATGTCGACCGCGATTTTAACGGCGGCAAAGGCGGTCCGTTTTCCGGTACGCGTCTGCAGCATGTAGAGCTTTCCTTTTTCAAAGGTGAACTCGAAGTCCTGAATGTCGCGGTAGTGTTTTTCCAAGCGGCTCGTGATCTGGCGCAGCTCGGCGTACACCTTCGGCATATCGTTTTCAAGTTCGCGAATGGGCTTCGGGGTGCGGATGCCGGCCACCACGTCTTCGCCCTGGGCGTTGGTCAAATATTCGCCGTAAAACTCTTTGGCGCCGGTGGACGGGTTGCGGGTAAAGCCCACGCCCGTGCCGGAATCATTGCCCATGTTGCCGAACACCATCGACTGCACGTTAACGGCGGTGCCGAGGTCGTCGTCGATTTTGTTCAAGCGGCGATAAGTCACCGCGCGGTCGTTCATCCACGAACGGAACACCGCGTCGCGGGCGGCGGTGAGCTGTTTCCACGCGTCTTGCGGGAAATCTTCGCCGGTGTTTTCTTTGAAGAGCGCCTTGTAACGTTTCACCACCTCTTTCAAGTCGTCGGAGGTCAAGTCCGTGTCTTTTTGCGCACTTTTTTCCTGTTTGACAGCGTTCAGCACGTGTTCGAATTTGTGCTTGGCCACGTCATAAACCACGTCGCCAAACATCTGAATGAAGCGGCGGTACGCGTCCCAGGCGAAGCGCGGGTTGCCGGTGGCGGCGGCCATGCTTTCCACGACCGTGTCGCTGATGCCCAAGTTCAAGATCGTGTCCATCATTCCGGGCATCGAGAATTTCGCGCCGGAACGGACGGAAACGAGAAGCGGGGATTTCAGGTCGCCGAACTTCTTGCCCGATTGTTTCTGTAATTTTTCCATCGCGGCTTTCATTTGGCCGTCGAGTTCTTTGGGGACGGTTCTTTTGTTCGCGTAATAGGCGCGACAAACGTCCGTGGTGATGGTGAACCCGGGAGGAACGGGAACGCCCGATTTCGACATTTCGGCGAGGCCTGCGCCTTTTCCGCCGAGAAGATCTTTCTGTTTGCCAGTTCCGTCGGCCTTGCCGCCGCCGAACGAATACACGTACTTAATGTTCTTTGCCATTGATGCTTTTCTCCTTGGGATTAATCCCGTTATTTCTTTGAAGGGGCCGTAGCTTTGCTGGGCGCGCCGGCGGGGTTTTTAGCCTTGCCGACCATATCATCCAACTGCGCATCGAGTTCCTCATCAGATACGTCAAAATCTCCCGCTCCGAAGTCGCCTGCGGTCAGCGGCTGGCCCGGAATCTGCGAGCGCATGCTGAACATCATCAGGAACGACAGGGCGATGAACGTCAAGAAAATCAAAACGAAGGTCACGATCGTGCGTACTTTCGGAGTGCTCATCACGATCACCACGCCGCCGATCAACACAGCGGTGGCCCAAACATTGATGCCGACCGCGATCCACTGCGTGATGTTGTCGAGAGCCAGTCCCCATTCCGGCGGAAAGGCCGCAAGCAAGGTCGAGATCGGATAAAACGCCACCGGCACGACGAGCAGGCGATAAATCGTTTTGTATTCGGAGAGAGAGCCGCGGACGAAGCCGACCACGATGCCCCAAACGATCGTCGCGCTGATGAAGCTGCCGATCACATAAAAAAGAGGAAGGAGAAGAATGCTCCACAAGGCGAAGGTGCGCGTCACGCCGCCGGCCAGCAAGCGCGGATCCGGATAGGCATAGCCCATCAACCCGGTAATCAAGCCGCTGATCAAGCCCACAAGGGTCACATAAACGATCGCCGGTTTAATCGAGGAGTCTTGCGGCTGCTCTCGCACCATCTCCATCGTTCTCCACGGGTGCATCCAAGCGCCGATAAAAAGCTGCAGCATGTTGTTCATGTACGTCTCCTTTAATTGCGGAGTTATTTTTTTTCTTTAGGCAAAAAGGTGTGGATGCCGCATTCCGTCTTGTCTTGGCCCGCCCATCGCCCGCTGCGCTCGTCTTCTCCCGGTATCGGCGGGCGCGTGCACGGCTCGCAACCGATGCTGGTATACCCTTTTTCCCACAACGGATGGAACGGCAGGTCGTGCTTCTTCATGTACTCGTAGACGTCCTTCGACGTCCACGTGGCGATCGGATGGACTTTTATCAAACCGGAACCATACTCTTCAATGATCTCGATGTCTTTTCTGGTGGACGACTGCTTGCGCCGCAGGCCGGCAATCCAGCAGGAAACCCCTTCCAGCGAGCGCTTCATGAGGTCCACCTTGGTCTCATCGCAGCAAACGCCGGGCTTGTTGTCGGGGTCGGCCAGGCGCTTTTTGACGATTTCCAGCTGCTGCGGCGTGGGCAGAAACTCTTTGATATTCAACTTCAGCCGTTTGGCCAATTGGTCTTTGTATTGAATGGTTTCTTTGAACAAAAAGCCGGTGTTAAGGAACAAAACGGGAACGCTGGAGTCGATGTCGGCAAGCATATGCAGAAGGACGGCGCTTTGCGCGCCGAACGACGAGGACACCGCGGCCTTTTGGCCGTAGGTGGCAATCGCCCAACGCAGGATCGCGTGGGGGTCGGCGGTTTCGAACTTCTTATTTAGTTCGGCTATGTTCAATTTCTTCCCTTCTTTTCAACAATGGTTCCAAAAGCTCGTCGGGCACGTTTAAATTGCCGTTGCCCACCCCGATCTTCAGATGCGGTTTGTTTTCACCGTGAAAATCGGAGCCGCCCGTAACCAACAAATCGAATTTTGACGCCATGCGGCGGAAAAACGACGCCTGCTCCGCCGAGTACCCCGGGTAAATTCCTTCCAGCGCGTCCAAGCCCCAGCCTTTCCAGCGGCGGATCGATTCTTCCATTTCCGTGGGATTGCGTTTGAGCAATCCCGGGTGCGCCACCGAGGTCACCGCCCCGGCCCCATATAAAAGTTCAATCCCTTCGTGGAGCGGAAGTTCCTCTTTCGGGAAATAAGCCCCCCCGCCCGGAGTCAAAAAGCGGTCAAAGGCCTCCACAATCGTTTTAATGTAGCCCTTCTGCAGAAGCAGCCGCGCGATATGCGGGCGGCCGACGGTGGCCCGGCCGGCAACTTCCTTGAGCTCCTCTTCCGTCACGGCAAAACCCAGCGCTTGCAACTTTTCGATGATCTTCTTGTTGCGGATGTCGCGCTCGTCGCGCAGGTATTTAAGCCGCCCTTCCAATTTTTCCAGCGGTCCGTCCAAAAAGTAGCCGAGCAAGTGCACCGTCTGCCCGTTTTCGCGCGTCGAGAGTTCGATGCCGGGAATGGCCAGCGCGTTGTTTTTCTTTCCCCACGCCACGATCTCTTCGCGGCGGACGATGGTGTCGTGGTCGGTGATCGCGAACGCTTTTAGCCCGATCGAGAGACAGTGGTTAAGAACTTTGTCCCACGGCCAGGTGCCGTCGGAGTCGGTCGTGTGCAATTGAAGATCAAGCATGGGAAATAAACTTTTTGTTCTCGAGGTAGGCGAGAATCTTTCCGAGACTTTGCTCGACTTTTTCCGTGCCCGAATTGACCGTGATCTCTGGGTTCAGCGGCGGCTCGTACGGATCGGAAACGCCGGTAAAATTCTTGATCTCGCCGGCGAGCGCTTTTTTGTACAGGCCCTTCACGTCGCGGCGTGACAACTCTTCAATGGAGCACTCCACATATATCTCGATGAATCGGCCGATTTGCTGACGGTTAAAGTCGCGAATCTCGCGATACGGCGAAATGGCGGCGGACACCGCCCAAACGCCGTTTCTGGTCAGCAACTTGCAGACGTAGCCGATGCGTTTGACGTTGATATCACGGTCTTCTTTGCTGAAGGAGAGGCCGGCGCTTAAATGGGTGCGCACCTCATCCCCGTCCAAAACCTCCACTTTTTCGCCGCGCTGGCGCAGCGCGTCGGCAACGAGGGCGGACAAGGTGGATTTGCCGGCGCCGGAAAGGCCGGTAAACCATAACGTGTGGGCTACTGACATTTAAACCTCTTTTTGGGCTAGGAGAAGCGCTGGAGAAACCGCGCGTTGAGGAGATTGGATTATAGGAGATTCAACGGAACCGGCTCAAGGCCTCGGAAAAGACGTTGGGGACGCTTACTGCTTGGCGCTGATTTCAAGCATGGCCCGTTCGTAGGCTTTTTGGGCCGAGGTGTTGGCTTCGTCGTAGCGGACGGCGTCGCGCCAGGCCACGAGAGCGTCCTGGATTTTGCCCTGGGAGTAGAAGCGCAAGCCTTTGCTGTAGGATTCGCGGCTCTTCTGCGAGTCTTTGGAAATTTCTTCCACCGAACGGCCCACGACCACCAGCGACGTCGAATCTTTCTCCAGCGCTTCGATGGCTTTGCTCATCAGCGCGGCGGCCTCTTTGTTTTCCGGGTCCAGGCGGCGGACTTCGTGAAGATTCTTCATCGCGTCCAAGTAATCCTGGCGTTCAAATTTGGCTTTGGCGATCTTCAGGCCGCGGTTGATCGGCTCGTTCATGCGCGTCTGCGCGTCCGCCAAATAGGCGGAGGCTTCGATGTGGTCGGGGCGCAGGCTCAAGACGCGTTTGGCGCTGGCAATCGCGGCGCGCCAATTGCCGTCCTTAAAGGTTTTATTGAGCGCCGCCATTTCCTGGCCGACGGAACGGGCCACGTCTTCTTCGGTCATGCGCGCGCGGGCGCGGTCCAAGTGTTTCGCGAGCACCGTGCTCGACGGATCCAGCTGCGCGGCTTCGCTGAGCGACTGCACGCTGCGGTCGTATTCGCCCTTAAAGAAATAGATGTAGCCCTGCGCCGTGTAGAGGTCCTGCGGTTTGGAATAGCCGCGGTTGCGGATCACCTGCACGGTCTCATCCAAAAGTTTCTGCACGTCTTGATCGGCCGGGTTGGTATTTTTGTTCATGAGCGCGCTGAGCGCCCACAGGCATTCCTGGCCTTTGGAGAACCAGCGCTGGCTGGTGCCGGTGTCCGCGATGTCGGTGCCGAATTTAAAGTGCAAGCCAAAACGGTGCGAGGCGCCGAAGCCGTTGTCGGTCGGGCCGCTCTGGTACTGGGCGATCGCGTAATCCAAATTCCAGTCGCCGAGGGCGACGCCGAGACCCGCGGTGATTTCCGAGTCGGTGAGCCCGACGCGCAGCGCGACCAAAGAATTCATCGTCCATTCGGTGCCGATGTTCACTTTCATCGAGCTGTTTTCGGATTTAACCAAGTCAGTGGAAACCATCCAGTTCCCTTTGGGCAAAAATTGCAGGCCGGCGCGCATTTGACGCGGATAGCGCTCGGTTTCTTCGCCGAGTTGAAGTTTCGGCGCGAGCAAGTTGGTCATCACAAAACCCATTTTCATTTTGGACGACAGCGGATAAAGGGAGCTTAAGTCGAGGCCATAGCCCATGTCGGATTTGGCGTCGATTTCCTGGCGGACCACTTTCACCGTGGAGCCGAACGCCCATTTTCCGCCGGTGCGGATGCCGTGCGAAAAGAGAAACGCGGTTTCGGACATTTCGAAGCCGCCGATGGCGTTGCCGGTGACCGCTTCGCGGCGCTCGAAACCGCTGGAACGCAAATTGACGACGCTCAAACCGAACGTGCCGTAATCCACGGACGGCTGGGCGTAGCTGAAGAAACCGAAATTGGTGTCCTGTTCCAGCGCGGAATAAAGGGTGACCAAATCTTTGCGGGTGATTTGCGACAGGCCCGAGGCGTTCCAGTAGGTGGCGGCCGCGTCGTCGGCGACGGCGGTGTAGGCGCGGCCCACGCCGAGCGAACGCGCGCTGGCGGCATAATTAAGGAACGAGCCCGCTTCCCCCGCGTCCTGCTTCTGCCCCAATAAATCAAGCGCCCGCGCTTGCGGCGCGAGGCAGACCAAAGCGGCGATGATGAGAGAGGCTCTGCGCATCATTTGAGCACTCCAATTTTGTAGCTGGCCTTGCTGCGGCGCCCTTGAGCGTCCTCAGCCAGCACCCGGGCGATATAACCCCCGTTGGCGATAACTTCTCCTGCACCGTTCCGGCCATCCCACGTGAACAAATTCAAGCCGAGTTTTCCGCCCGTTCCGCCCATCGGGATCTCAAAGCTTTTAACTTCCCGGCCAAAGAGGTCGTAGATCATGATGGTGACCGAGCTGTCGGCGCCCAGGAAGTAATGGAAGTCGGTGCCGCCGCGGTTCGGGTTGAACGGGTTCGGGAAGTTATAGAAGTGGGTCAGGCCCTGGTCCGGCATGAGCTGGGAGGTGATCACGAAGCGGCCGAAGCGGGTGATCGGCACGTCGATGGTGCGCGAACCGACCGGGTCCGCTGCCGCGAGCGATTGCACGCGCGGGCCGCCGGAAGAACCGAGCGGGAACACTTTGCCGTCTTCAAAAAGCTGGGCCAGTTGGAACACTTTGGGCGAATTCAAATCGTCCTGCGCCGCGGGCACGCTGTACGAACAGGACGCCGCGCGGGCAATCGTCGTGATCACGCGGCCGTCTTTATCGGTGGCCTGGATCATGAACGGGCCGGCGACGATGTTTTGTCCCGGGTTGACGCTTTCGAAATTGGCCAAAGAACCGGCGCCGCCCGTGCTTTGCGTTGAGCTTTCGTCGATGATGTTGATGAACATGTCCGACGGAAGCGCGTCCGCCGGAACCACCAGTTTAAAGCGGCGGTCGACGTTGGTGACGGTGCCGCCAATGGCGCGCGACATCGCCCGCGTGAACCGATACGAACCCTCGTACGGCTGGTTGTTGATGTCCCGGATGGAAATGCTCCACGTGATCTTGGCGTTTTCCGGGATCGTTTCGCTGAAAATAAGCTTGCCGTCGGACAGGCTGGCCGTGCCTTCCAGCTTCACCGGCTCCGCGCCGTCTTTCTCGACGTAAACGGAAAAAATCTTGCTGGCGTTGGCCGAAAGATAATCCGTGCTGATCGCCTCGCCGCCGAACACCGCGTATATTTTCGAATCGTCCGCGGACGTCACAAACGCGCCGTTGGCCGGATGCGGCGCAATGTTGCCGGCCGGCGGCGGCGTGGTGTTGTTGATCTGCAAGCGAAACACAGCCGGCACGCCCGTGTTGCCGGCTTTGTCCGTGGGAATCGCGATGATGTTCACGATGCCGTCGAGGACCAGTCTCGTATCGAAAACAAAATCGTAGAGCGTTTCGGATGGGTTCGGCTTGCCCGGCACGAGCGCAATCTTATTGCTCAAATTGCCAAGATAAAAATCGACATGGCTAATCGGGTTCTGGCCCGGGTCGTTCACATCGATCTGGATCACCACGGGGCCATAGACCACCTCGTCCGTGCCCGGTTTCACCGCCGTGGCGGTCGGGCGCGTGTTATCGACGCGGTAATCAATGATCGGCGTGTCGTGCGGCACGCCGTCTTTAACGTACGTCGCGTAAATCGTGTGCGGCCCGTCGGACAGCGTGTTGGTGTCCAACTCATATTCGTCGCGGTTCGGCGGGATCGGCGTCGCCGGGTGCGGAACGCCGTCGATAACAAACACCACGTCCGTGATGCCGTCGCCGACAAGGACCAGGGTAACAACGTCGTTGCCGATGTGCTCTTCGGGGTTGCCGCCGATGATGACGATCTCCGGATCCGTTGAACCGTCCGGCGTGTTGTCGATGTTCACGATGCGCGTGACAACGGTTTCGTTGCCGTCATCGTCCGTGCTGCGGATAACCACCGTCACCGGTCCGTCGGGCAAGGCCGTGGTGTCCCACAAATAGTCAAAAGGTTCGTCAGTCATGGGCGGCACCGGTGTGCCGTTGATGACGATTTCCACGCGATCCAAAACAGTGCCGGGCGTCGGATCGACGTCGATCACGTGCGTGCCGTCGACCGTCGTGCCCGTGGGCAGCGTCGGCGTGGTGATGCCCGGCGTGTTGTCCACGTCAATGATGATGTCTTTGCGTTCCTCGTTGTTGCCGTCGTCGGTCACGATCACGGTGATTGTGTTCGGCCCGTCCGGAAGCGGCGTCGTGTCCAGGATAAAGTCGTAACCGCCGTCGGGGCGGGGCGTCGCGGGGATCGGATCGCCGTCGTTGATTTTCACAACGACGGAGACAATGTCGCCGTCGTCTTCGGGGCGAATCACGATCGGGATCGTGCCGGAAATGTCCGGGGTGCTCAACAACGGGTCATTGATTTGCGTGCGCGAGGGATCATCAACCGGCGTGATGGTCATCGTGACCGTGCCGTTAACGAAATGGCCTTGGCCGTCGGAAACGGTGTAGGTGAACGAATCGCCGCCGTGATAATCCGCGGCCGGCGCGTAACGAAGCGTCTTGTTCGGGTTTATCGAAACCGTTCCATGCTCCGCGGCGCCGACGCTGTAAATGACCAAGGTGTCGCCGTCCAAATCCGAGTCGTTGGCCAGCACATTGATGTCTTTTGTGGTGTCTTCGGCGGTTGTCGCGCTGTCGTTGTTCACCGTCGGAGCGCGATTGGCCCCCGCGCTGATGCCCACCGTGACGAAACCGATCGCCGTTGTTTTGCCGTCGCTGATCGTGTAGGTAAACGTGTCCTCGCCCGTGTAATTGGCCGTCGGCGTGTAGCGGATCACGCGGTTCGGACGGATTCCCGCGCTGCCGTGCTCAGGGGTGGCGACGCTTTGCACCGTCAACGTGTCCCCGTCCATGTCCGTGTCGTTGGCCAAAACGTCGATATCGACGAACTGATCGCGCGCCGTGTTGGCGATGTCAGGCACCGCCACTGGGGCGCGGTTTCCCGTGACCGTAACGCGAATGGTTTTTTCCGTCACGTTGCCCGGCCCGTCGGTAACGCGAATGGTGACGTCATGTTCTCCGGGCGCCGTCACCGGCGGGACCAGCACATAGGTGCTGGGCGGGGTCAGCGTGTGGTTTACTTTGCTGCCGTCCACAAAAATTTCCACGGTACCGCCATCGACCGGCACCGTGATCTCCGTCAGCGCGGTGATGACGCTGCCGTCCGGAAGCGAGGGCTCGCCGATCGTCGGGGCGGTGTTGTCGATTTTCAAATTGCTGATTTTCGGCTGGCCGGCCAAGTTGACCAGGTCGACCACTTCGAATTTGAATTGATACGGGTTCGGACCATCGGCCAATACGGTGGTATCGAAATTTTTAATCCAATTTTGATCGGCGCTCGGCGTGGTCAACGGAACGCTCACGGCCGAATCCGGCGCGGTAAACCGCACCTGACTGACGCCCACGTTATCGATCGCCTGAAGTTCAAATTCAATCTCGCCTTTCACCGTCGCATTATTGGCCGGGACGCGCACCCACGTTAACAGCGGCGGCGTGTTGTCGATCAGATACTGCGCGGACGAATAAGCCGTCTGCCCAGCCGAATCGGTATAGCGCGCCCAAATGGTGCGGAAGTCGCTCGGCGAATTGCTGTCGTCCGGGATTCTGGTGCTGTCGATGTTGATCGCCTGGTTTTCGTCCATCGAGATGGAGACACCCAAAACGGTCGCCGCGGGGTTCACTTGCGGATCTTCATAAAACAGCTCGATTTTCGGGTTCAGGCGCACATTCAATTGAATGATGCCGGTCGAAGACTCGCCGGCGCTGTTGGTCACTTCGTACACAAGGATGTCGGGTTCGCTGTGGTTGGTCTCACCCGACTGGCCATAAGTAAGGACGGCTTGGTTGGCAGCGTTTTTCGGAATAATTTGCGGGGCTTCCGGATCTAACGGATACACATCGGTGCCGTTCATATCCTTCAACGTGCCGTATTGCGCGCCCACCGCAACGCTGAACGTCAAATCGGCGCCTTGCCCGAGGATGATTTGCTTGTTCTGTTCGTTGAAGTTCACCTCGATCACTTGATCGTTGGCCGTGGGGGCCGCCGCGCGCGCCGGCAAAGCTAGCGATGCGATCATCGCCGCTAACAGAAGTCCGATATTCATTCGCGTTTTCATATTAGCTCGCCTTCGTGATGACGACTTGGCCCAAGCGCGAGTACATTTTCGGCCACCACCATATCCACGCGCCCCAGATCGAACGCGGGTATTCCAAGCGATAGATGAACGAGTCCGAATTTGTGGATGACGTGTTCATATTGATGTTGAAGCAGATATTCAGATCGGCAGCCGTAAAACCGGTCACCGAGGACGTCACGATCGAACCGAATTTCGGTTTTTTAATGATGGTCACGCGCACGCGATTGAAATACGGCCATGGGCACTGGCCCGGGAAGCCCATAACTTGCAGGCAATGTGAAGTCGATCCGCCCGCCGGGACATTGACCGTTGTTTTAAGCGGCACAACCACAAAAATGCGGCAGAACCAAAAGAAGATGGAGACCGAGTTGCCGCCCACCGGGCCGGCCCCGCCACCCGACATTTTCAAACTGGTCGCGCGATAATCTTCCGGCTCATCGTCGGTATCCGTCGGAGACGGCGTCGGATCCGCCTCAAACGCATGCACGTTCGGCGTAACAATATTGAAGAGCAAAACAAGAATTATGAGACGGCGAAGGAGGTTCATATCGCTATCCTCTTTTCGGTGTCTTCCATCATCACCGGCTGGCGCGACTCGTGTTTCGGCGGCACCGGTTCGCGATTGGAGAGCATCGATGATTCGCTGGAAAGTCCCGAGGCCATCGGCGGCTGCGCCGATTGCGAAGCCGCCGGAGCGACCGGCAGCGTGAAAATGAAGGTGGTGCCTTTGTCGACTTCGCTTTCAACCCAAATGGTTCCGCCCTGCGACTGGATGGAGTTCTTCACGATCACCAAACCCAGTCCTGAACCCGGCACGGGCTTGTTGACGCGGTCGCGCGTGTCTTTCAAGCATTCAAACTTCTGAAACAGGTGGCCGATTTTCTCTTTCGGAATGCCGACGCCTGTGTCCTGAACGCCGACCTGGATAAAGCCGTCTTTCTCTTTCGCCCAGATGACGATTCCGCCGTTGTTCGTAAATTTGATCGCGTTGTAAACCAGGTTCGAAATCACTTGGCGGATTTTTTCCGCGTCCGCCATCACCATCGGCAGGTTTTTCGGCGACATCGCGGTGATCTTCAGGCCCTTCTCCATCGCGCGCGGTTCAAAGAAATCCGCCATCTCGCAGATCACGCCGCCGATGTGCATCGGCTGAATGTCGAACGGCATTTTGCCGGCTTCCATACGGGTTAAGTCCAAAATATTGTCGACCAAACGGTTCAAGCGTTCCGAGCCGTACACCAAGCGGTCGATTGAGCGGCGGAACTTGGGGTCTTTGGAGGCGAGCGGCATTTCCGCCATCAGCTCGACGGTGGCGATGATGCTGGTCAGCGGCGAACGCAGTTCGTGCGTCACGTGCGACATGAAGTCGTCTTTCAGCGCGTCGAGTTTGGTGAGCTCGTGCGACATTTGATTAAAGGTAACGGTTAAACGTCCGAGCTCGTCCGATCCCTGGACCGGAATCTGCACGCCTTTTTTGCCTTGGGCGATCTGCATCGCCGCTTCCATCAAGCTATTAATAGGACGGGCCAGCGCGCTGCTCAACAACTGGGAAAGGAAAAGGCCGAAAAGGACGGAAATGAACGCGAAAATGGAAATACGTTTGAACATCTGGCGCACGCTTTCTTCAAAAACCTGGTCGAGCGCGGCCCTGGAATAACCCAGGCGGACGAAACCGAAATCTTCGACAGGCCGGGTGAGCTCGACAATATCGGTGTTCTCGATGTTGACGGCGTGGCGCTGAAAGCGATTTGTATTAAGGATAGAGGTGACCATTTCGTCCGAGGCCGGATAGAACTCCAGTTCTTTGCCGCTCCATTTAAGCCAGCTGGAACCGTTCTTTTCGACCACGCCGGCGTAGGCGACCGTCGGGGAGTTAACCAAGGTGTCGACGTATTTAAAAACGGTGAGTTCGTCTTTGACGCGGCTGCCGTCTTCATAAACGCGGGCGAGCTTGGCCAAATCCTGGCTCTGTTCAATTTCCATGCGCTCGCGGAGGTCTTTTTTCTGCGAAATATAAAGGCTCACCATAATCCCCATGACGAGGGTTAGGATGAGGCTTCCGCTCGCTAATTGGAACTTCGTCCGCAGGTTCATTTGAGCTCCTCTCCACTGCCTTTGCCGCGTCGACTACGGTACTGCAACAAAGATGTAACAGAGGAGCTCTTAAGATCTCATGTCGGAGGGATTAAGAAACGCGGAAGGGGCCGCAAATTTTTTGAGACGGAAAAACAGCTTGTTTTTAAAGGAGGCCCCTGTCTTAAGCATCACTTTTTCCCTCTCAGTCAACGGCTTTAATTTGTTCCGTTGGCCGGGCTCGACGGCCCGATTGTCTTGTGCTATCCTGAGTTTAGGAGAGGTGAATTAAATGATTGTCCCTACAATTCTTGAACGGTGGAACCAAGGCTCGGCGGTTACCTACGATATTTATTCCCGTCTTTTGAAAGACCGCATTCTTTTCGTCGGCGGCTTTGGCGGCCAAGTCGACACCGATTCAGCAAATTTGATCATCGCCCAGCTCCTCTATTTGGAAGCCGAGGGACCCGACAAAGAAATCAACCTCTATATCAACTCACCGGGCGGCATGGTCACCGCGGGACTCGCGATTTACGACACCATGCAATACATTCGGGCGCCGATCACGACGATTTGCATGGGCATGGCGATGTCGTTTGGCGCGGTTTTGCTCGCGGCGGGAACCAAGGGCAAGCGTTTCTGCCTGCCGAATTCGCGGATCATGATCCATCAGCCGCTCATTTATGGGGACGGGATTTCAGGGCAGGTGACCGACATCGAAATTGAAGCCAAAGAGATGGAAGAGACCAAGGCGCAACTGAATCAAATTATTGCTCTGCACACGGGACAGTCGGTGTCGAAAATAACGGCGGACTCGGAACGAAATTTCTACATGTCGGCGGAAGAAGCCAAAGCCTATGGCCTCGTCGACGACATCATCACCTCGCGAAAAGCGCTCCTGCCGCTTAACGGCAAAACAAACTAAACGCCGCTCGTTCCCCTCGGGTCGGAAACAGCCTTGGCCGGAAAGCGCCCGCGGCGCGCCTCGTAGCACATATCGATCACGTCCTGTCCGAACTGGCGTTCGGGCGACATCACCCAGTCCAAATACTCCGGATTCGTCGCGGCCACGTCGCGCAGAGTCTTTGAGCGGAACTTCCCGAAGTTAAACACCGCTTCGCCGTCGCGCCAAATAAATTTCCCTTCCGCATCGACAAACCGGTCGCGGTCGCCCCGGCAGAACATGTGCAGCTCCGGCACGGCGTTCGGCAAATCCGGATAGCGCTCCAATTGTGCCAGCAATATTTCCATGGTCGCGTCGGCGTCCGCCATGGCCGAATGCGCGTTCTTCAAATCCTTGTTGCAGTAATACTTGTAGGCGGCGGCCAAGTCGCGTTTTTCCTTCATATGGAAAATGGTTTGCGCGTCAACGACGCCGCGATCATCCAGCCCCAAATCGCGGCCCGTGCGTTTTAGCTCTTCACTCAAAATCTTAACGTCGAAGCGCGCCAAGTTATAGCCCGCCAGATCACAGCCGACAAAAAAATCCTCGACCGACTGGGCGATTTCGTTGAAAAACGGCTCGTTGGCGACATCCTGATTGGTGATGCTGATGATAGAGGACACTTCCGCGGGAATTTTGAGTCCCGGGTTCACGCGCTTCAGGAACGTTTCCTTGCGGCCGTCCGGATGCAGTTTAATCGCGCCGATTTCCACGATGCGGTCGTATTTAAAATCGAGCCCGGTGCTTTCAATGTCGAAAAAGATCATCGGGCGAGTCAGTTTAAGGGCCATTATTTTTTTCTCCGTTTCAACCAGTCCTGCAGGGCGTGCGCGGTGCTGCGAAACGCCAAATCTTTCCAGGGAATTTCCGACGGCTTCACCAGCATCACCTGCGACGTTTCATGGGTGCAGGCCGGCTTTTCCCCTTTGAGAACCCGTCCTTCATACACAATTGTTACCACGCCCGCATCAACATATGAGTACACGCCGACTTCCTTGTCGATCCGCACGCGAACGGCGATTTCCTCCATGGTTTCCCGGGCGGCCGCACCTTCGACGGTCTCTTCCATTTCCATGTAACCGGCCGGAAACGTCCATTTGCCGCGCGCGGGTTCAATGTCGCGTTTTCCCAAAACAATCCGTCCGTCCGGCATCACGGGAATACAGCCGGCCACGACTTTGGGGTTGGTGTACGTGATCGTGTTGCACGACGTGCAGCGGCGACGGCGGCATTTTTCTTCCTTGATGTACGACATGCGCAAGGAACCGCCGCATTGATAGCAGCAGCGGATCTGCGCGAAATGTTCTTTCCAATAGCGCCCGCGCAATGTCGCGCGCAGGCGGCTGACGGCCGTTTTCTTTTTCATATGAGTTCGATTTTGGGGATCAATTTCTCGTCGATTTGTATTGGAAACTTTTCTTTGTCCGGATGGTAGCGCCCCGGCAAATCCTCCTGCTTGTACGGGAGCATGCCTTTCACGCATTCGGTCATTTGCTCAGTCAGCTTTTTGACGGGCAAGTTCCAGAACGTTTCGCCGTACGGCGACAGAAGCTCCACGCCGCCTTGGTACAAGAGCCGCGCGCCTTTTAAATTGTGCGCCTCAAAGTGATGCAGGGCCGTCGCGAACTGGATTAAACCCTGAATAAAATTGTGCGCATCGCCGTGCTGCTCATGCCAAACCTCTTCCCAAATTTCATGCGCGTCGTAAAACTCCCGCTTATTGAAATGCGCGATGCCCTTTAAATAACGCGGATCGTGCGGCATCAGAGGTTCACCGGATTCGCGCATTCTTTTTTAACGGGACAGCCGGGGCAATTCGGACTGCGCGCGAAGCATACCGTGCGGCCATGGGTAATCAGTGCGTGCGAAAACCAGATCCAATCGTCCTGCGGGACGATTTTCATCAAATCGCGTTCTATTTTTTCCGGCGTTTTTTCTTTCGTCAGGCCCAGGCGGTTCGACAAACGCATCACATGCGTGTCCACCACGACGCCGGCGGCGGTTTTGTAAGCGGTGCCCAAAACCACGTTGGCCGTTTTGCGCGCGACGCCCGGGAGCTCCAGGAGTTCCGCCATCGTGCGCGGCACGTTGCCGCCGTATTTCTCGGAAACGATTTTGGCCATGCCGAGAATGGATTTGGCCTTGTTGCGGTAAAAACCCGTTGAGTGGATCAGTTTTTCCAGCTCCAACGGCGCGGCGGCAGCGAACTCTTTGGCGCTGCGGTATTTTTTGAACAGCTCCGGCGTCACCATATTCACGCGGACGTCGGTGCATTGCGCGGACAAAATCGTCGCGACCAAAAGCTGCAGGGGATTGTCGTGCGTGAGCGCGCACTCAACGGTCGGGTACGCTTTTTTAAGCGCGCGCAAAAGGGCCGGCGGGTTTTTGTTTTTGCGGAACATGCGACATGATCGCAAATCTTGAGATTGCTTCGCTACGCTCGCAATGACGGCTTACTTATTTGGCGGCGGAATGTCCGACGGAGGGTGTGATGATGCTGAGCGGCGACGAGATCTCGCCTTTCAAGAACACGCGCACTTGATTGCGTCCGCTTTGCTTGGCCGCGTAGAGCGCTTTGTCGGCGGATTCGATCATGTCCTGGTCGGAGGTCACGCGCGGATCCGGGAAGGAACCGACGCCGATCGAAACGGTCAGGCGTCCTCCGCTCTGCGTTTCGCGGAACGGGAAATGGTGATCTTCGACGGTCTTGCGGATTTTCTCGGCGACGCTGGCTGCGGCGTCCATCGGCGTTTCGGGAAGAAGCACAACGAACTCCTCGCCGCCGTAGCGGGCGACGATGTCGGTCCCGCGCACATTGCGGATCAAGATGCGCGCCACTTCCTTAAGAACAATATCGCCGGCCGGATGGCCGTTGCGGTCGTTATACGACTTGAAATGATCCACGTCGATCATGAGCAGCGAGAGCGGATGGTTGTAGCGCTGCGAGCGCGAAAACTCCTCCACCAGCTGGCGGCGGAAGTAGCGCATATTAAAAAGGCTCGTTAGGGAATCGCTCTGCGATTCGGAGGTGAGACGCCGGCGCTCGACGTTGATTTCCGTCGACATTTCATTGAACGCCTCCTGCAGCTCGCCAAGCTCGTCTTTGCCGATCGCCGGGATGCGCACGTCGGTTTTGCCGCGGGTAAAGTTGCGAATGCCGTCCAAGAGCAGGCTGAGCGGCTTCACGAGGAAATACCACAGGTACAGCGCAAGCGCGACAAACAGGAATACCGCGGCGCCGAAAAAGTAAAAAGCAAACCGTTTGTTGCGCGAAATGGAATCGCGGATCTCTTCGCGGTGGCGCAGCGTCATCCCGTAGCGCATCGCGATCATTTGATCGACGAGATTTTGAATGGACGTCAAATATTGGCCGCCGCGCTCGAGCATCACACGCGGACGTTCGGAGGTGCGGCTGGCGACAAGCAAAATCTGCCGGATCTGGTTGTCGTATTGGACATACAACTCGTCGATTTGGGTCAGCAAATCGCGCTCCACCGTATCGGAAGCGATCTCCTGTGTCTGCGCGAAAAAGCGCTCGTAGTTCAAACGCTCTTTTTCGCATTCGTCGAGCCAAAGCGATTTTCCCGTGGTGAGATAACGGTAAACCGCGTTGTCCTGACGCTGCAAAGCGACGTCCAGCTGGCCGAGCGCGTGCACCATCGGCAGATGGTCGGCCGCCACTTCGTTGAACGATTTTCCGATGTCGATGGTGCTGCGGATGCTCACGAAAATCGCGAACAACGACAGCACGGCGAAAACCGAGAAAAAGATAAGGATGCGGGTGCGAATGCTATTCATAAATTATGAGTTCTTGTATCAGGAAAGACCTTATTATTCCAGGCTTTTCCGGGCTAGTTCTGAGGGTGCGGCATTGGAACCGGTTGCGGTAGGGGAGTCGCAAACAAGTCCTCGAGCTGGGAGAT
>CAZCJA010000017.1:0-13739 GCA_964499015.1 uncultured Elusimicrobia bacterium | reverse complement strand
AAGCTAAGCTGGAGACGACCAGATCGGCGCCGGAAAGCTCGAAAGTGGGATGAGATGTCGATACCGCCACGCATTTCATGCCTGCGGCGTGCGCGGAAACAATGCCGTGCTTGGAATCCTCGATCACGACACATTCGTCGGCTTTGATCGCGGTGGGACGCTTGCCGCCGGCGTTCAACGCCGCGAGCGCTTTGGTAAAGCTCTCGGGATCGGGTTTGCCGCGCTCCACGTCGTCGGCGCTGACAATCGCCTCAAAATGCGGGCGAATGCCGGCGGTCTCAAGTAAAAATTCGGCCTCAACGCGGCGCGAGCCGGTGGCCAGCGCGACCGGATAGCGCTGTGCGGCCGCCATCACAAATTCCGGAACGGCCGGATAGGGCAGAATGCCTTCGGTGTGCACGAGTTCGTCAAAAATTTTGGCCTTTTTATCCATGAGATCTTTTAAGTCGCTCTGGCTGAGCGGCATTTTAAAGTCCGCGTAGAAACGCGTGAACGCGCCGCGATCGTCCAGGGCCAAGTAGCGCTCCGTGTACAATTCGGACGTCATCTTTTCGCCGTTATCTCCGAGAGATTTCCTGAAGGCGGAGTAATGCAACGGCTCGGAATCCATGAGCACTCCGTCCAAGTCGAATATGATGGCGCGTAATCCCATCGGCATTGCCTCCTTGGTAATAAGATAAGGATACGCCGTTGAGACCGTGTTTTTCAAGTATGTGTTAACCATAAAATCCTTTCCAAGCGGCGGCCATTTTTTCCCAGCCATTCAGTGTTATTTTGCGCGACAAAACCGGAAACGATGCTTTCTCCAATTTGTCGAGAAGCCGCATATAAATTTGTCCCATCACGAGCGCCGGCCGCAGTTCCTGCCGGTAGCGCTCCGGAAAAAGCTCGAGCGCGCGCTTAAAATGCGACCGCGCCACGTTCGCCTCGTGCCGTATCAACAGATCGAATTCCGGCGTGTTTTTCCGAGCGAAAAGGTCGCGTTCGGTATAGCCAAATTGCTCCAAATGATCAAGCGGAAGATAGATTCGATTCATCTCCGCGTCCACGCCCACGTCGCGGATCGTGTTGATCCATTGCACGGTGACGCCCAAACGCACCGCAAAATCTTTGGCCTGTTCCCAGGGCACGCCAAAAATCGGCAAACATAAAATTCCAACCGTGCCGGCGACGCCGTAGCAGTATTCTTCGGTGTCGAGCGGCGTTTGAAAACGCGCCGGAGACAGATCGCGGCCAACGCCTTTTTCGATCAGATCCAGAAGTGCGAACTCGGGCAATCTATAACACTCCAGCACCTCTAAAAATTCCCGCCCCAGCTCCTCATGGCCATACGGCGCGAGCGGCGCAATGTTCTTGCTCGAAACGCACGTTTTCCACGCCTGCAAAAGACCGGCTGCGTCCGGGTGGCCGTTGTCCACCGCGTCGTCGAGCGCGCGGCAGACCGCGTACAAACATTGAAGTGCGCGTCGACGGTCGGACGACAAGAAGAAAAAAGCCGGCGCAAAATGACTGGCTTTATAACTTTGCGGCCGCGATGGCGTTTTCGTCAACAAAAAATCTCCATGATTTCGCGGGGATGTTACAATGTTCCCATGAAAAAATCGCATTTTTCCCCATGGGCGATCGCCATCCTCTACGTTTTCTTTATTTACGCGACGCTGAGCGTCGTGCCCATTCCATTGCAATTTTTGCGCAGCAATAATCTTCTGCGACTGACGCTGGGCGCTTTGTATTTGCTGTGCGCGATTTTTATCTTGCGGCAAGCGGCCGACAACGGGGAGCGCCGCTGGCAGCGTTACGCGGCGCTGCTTGGAATTTTTTTCCTTTATCCGTTCATCGCCCTAAAAACAAGCTCGCCGGAAGAACAAATTCATTTCCTGGAGTATGGGCTCGTTGGCGTTCTGTTCGCGCGCGCCTTGGCCGCCGGCAAGCCCTACACATGGCGCACGTATGCGGGCGCTTTCTTGCTCGGCACGCTCGCCGGATGGCTCGACGAAATCCTCCAAGGCCTCTTGCCCAATCGCCACTATGATATCCGCGATATTTGGCTCAACGCCGTTTCCGTGGCGCTTGGCCTTACCATTCGCAGCCTTATTTCCGCCAAAAGCCCTTCCAACCCCGTCGTTCGATAAAAACACGCCGTTAAATCAGCGTGTTTCTTGATGTGAATTCTTAAAGACAAATCGACATTTCTCTTGAGATTTGAGAGGTCCGGGCCTATCCTCAAATCAGTCCACAACAAATGACAAATAGATTGATTTGCAATGATTTCCAGACTAACAGATCTCTCCCATTTAACCCAAATGGGACGGGATTTTTTTTGCCCGGGCAATGGACTGCAATTGTCCATTGCCTCGCTGGAAACCCGCAATTCATTAAGGAGGGTCTATGAAGCTCAACCAAAAAGTTCGATACGCGGTTGGCTGCCTGTTTGAACTGTCCAAGAACATCGGATCGTTCATGACAGCGGAAGCCATCGCGCATCGTTTAAGCATCCCGGCGTCCTACGCACACAAGGTGCTGCAAGCCATGTCGCACGCCGGGTTCGTCCTGTCACATAAAGGGCTCGGATACAAACTCGCCCGCCCCCTGGCCGAAATCACGGCGCTGCAAGTGATTGAAACCATGACGGCCGATGTCGACCCGAACGCCACCAACCCCGACATGGCGATCGCGTTCGAAAACAGAATCAACATCATGCTCAGCAACGTGTCGCTGGAGGCGTTATGCAAATAAAGCCTCTCTTAGCGGCGGTACTGCTGTTGGGAGCGGGTGCGGCCTGGGCGGATGTCCCGGACCGAATCAACTTCCAAGGCAAACTGCTCGACACCAATAAAAATCCGCGCAACGGAAGCTACAGCATCACCTTCCGCATCTGCGACACACCCAGCGGAAGCTGCGCCAGTCCCATCTGGGCGGAGACACAGGCAAGCGTCAGCGTCGTTAACGGTGTGTTCAACGTGCAGTTGGGAGCGGTCACACCGCTCAGTGCCGATGTCTTCGCCGACCCCGCGCGCTACCTGGAAATCCAAATCGGCGCCGAAGTGGGCGCGCAGCGTGAACGGCTGATGACGAGTCCCTACGCGTTTCGCGCCAGCGTGGCCGACGACGTGGCCTCGGGCGATTCGGACTACATCCAATCGAGCGACACGCTGCAAACCGGCGCGACGTTCTACGTTTCGAGCGGAACGGTGAGCAACGGTTTTCGCGTGGGCGGACTTATCACCGCGGGAACTTCGTCGTATGCGATCACCAACACGTTCGGCAATTTGGACGCGACCAAATTATCGGGTGCACTGCCCGACGCGAGCTTCACAGGAACGTACACGAAGCCGATCGTCTTAAGCAGCAACACCAACTCCTTCACCGGCATCTTCATCGGCGACGGACTTGGTTTGTCCAGCGTGACGGCGACCAGCCTCGTTCCCGGCAACACAAACTACATTCAAAACCGCCTGACCGTTCAACCGGGCGCAGCCGGCTTCTATGTGTCGAGTGCGACCGTCGGCGGCAGCTTCACCGCGACGGGAACCGTTCAGCTGGGCGGCGTGGCCGGAACCAATGACGTGGTTGTGCGCAGCAGCCTCACCGTGCAGGGCGATCTCAAAGTGGCCGGAAACGACATCTCCGATTCGTCCGGAGCAAACCGGTTGACACTGGGCAGCAACATCGTCGTTAATGGCAACCTGCAGGGAGCCAGCGGCAACTATGGGCTGCAAATCGGAACGGCCGTGGTGTTCACCGGCTCCTCCGGCGGTGACAACTACATCGCGTATCCGATGACCGCGGGCGCAGACATTACGGCACGTAACACGCTCTATGTTGCCGGTGCGAACGATGTCCGGCCGGTTGCAGCTGGATCGCCGACAACAATTATCGGTGTTGCGGCGAATTCGGTGAGCTCCGGCGGAACCGTCTACGTGATCACCTCGGGAATTGTGACCGGCGTTGTGGCCAATGCGGCCATCACAGCAGGCACCCGTATTTGCGGGGCCAACTCTACTGGAGCCGGACGCGC
The DNA here is from genome assembly GCA_964499015.1 of uncultured Elusimicrobia bacterium. GTDB lineage: Bacteria > Elusimicrobiota > Elusimicrobia > F11 > F11 > CAZCJA01. Next base: position 9,721 of record CAZCJA010000017.1, on the reverse strand, counting down.
GGCCACGTGCACGACCGACGGCGCTGTTATTGGCAAAGCGCTCACAGGCGCAGGTGCGGCCGGGTCGACATTCACATTGCTGGTGGGATACGGAAATTAATTTTTTGAGGTGACGACGAGATAAGCATGTTTAAGCGCAACAAATTTAAGCGAATCGCTCTGGGCCTTGCCACGATGTGGCTGGGCGGCGCTTTGCTTTTGTTTGCCGAGTTCACCACGGACTCGCACATCGTTCAGCCGGATGTCGTGAACCAAGGCGGCGAGAGCACCTCGTTCACCAGCCACGACATGACATCAAGCGTGGGCGAAACGGCCGTCTCCAGCTTTAGCTTCACCAGCCACGAACTTTACAGCGGTTTCGGCAGCCTCTTCTCGTTCCCCGGCGCCGTCGTCGACGTGGGCGGCGTAGCGCAAAGCAGCGTGTCCATCCAGCTGCAGTGGAGCGCACCCGGTTACGATGGAACCGAAGGAACCCTCCAATCCGGAACAAGTTACTACGTGCAGTCATCGACGGATCCGAATGCCGTATGGAGCTTCAGCGCCGCGCAAGTCGCCATCTCGACAAGCGGCGCCAACTATGGCGATCCGCAGGCGAAAGGCATTTCATCACTCATGCCCAACACCACCCATTTCTTCCGTTTGTGGACCAAAGATGCGCAAGGCAATTTAAGCGGACTCTCCAACGGCGCGACGTTGGCGACGCTGGCGGTCGTTCCACAGCACGCGGCCCAATCGTTCACAACGGTCTATATCAGTTCGGTGGTGTTCACATGGCAGGCGCTGCCGCCCACGCCGTCATCGGCGTCGGCCTCCGGTTATTTGGTGGAGGCGGCCACGAGCACCGACTTCTCCGGCACCGTTACCTCATCGTCCACATTTAATATTTCGCTCAGCACGTTAACGATCAAAGGCCTAACGTCCAATACGTCGTACTACTTCCGCGTCGCGTCGCTAAGCCAACTGCTGGAGCCGAACTATTCCAGTCCGCGCTCGACGCTCACCAAAACATCCAACGACGTGGTCCCGCCCAACGCGGTGACGAATCTGGCCGCATCAACGCACACCGATACCGCGATCCATTTAAATTGGTCGGCCGCGGACGATCCGACCAATAACCCGCTAAGCGGAAACTTTGCGATTCAATATTCGACTTGGAGCGGCGTCGTCTGGTCGACGTCGAACGCGCAGATCATTTTGTCCACGGCGACCAACGCGCCGGGGTCCGCGCAGCACACCTTAATCGAAGGGCTTGATGCCAACACCACATATTTCGTCCGTTTGTGGAGTTCGGACATCCGGCCGAACTGGTCGCCGATATCCAACGGAACGACAGTGGCCACGCTCGCGCCGCCGGTGTCCAATGCGGAATTTACGCGGGTCTTTTTAACATCCACGACCGTCACATGGACGGCACTCTCCACCACCGTCGCGCGCGGCTACAGCATCGAGGCCTCTTCCACCAATTTCGATTCAACCGGCGTTATCAGCTCCTCGGCCACCACCAACGTGAACGTGTCAACGCTGACCGTCTTCACTCTTCTATCGAACACGTCGTACTATTACCGCATCGCGTCCTTAAACCGGAACAATTTACCGACGTACGTTTATCCGGGTGTTGTCTCCTCGCTGGCCAACCCGCCGGCCGCGATCAATCCGTTCACCATCGGCGTGACCAGCGGCTCCGTTACCGCGCGCTGGGCCACAATCCCGCTGACGCCCTCCACAGCGACGGCGGAAGGCTACGTACTCGAAGCGTCCTCGACAAACTACACGGGCGACAACATCGTGTATTCGTCGGCTACCTACAATATCTTCCTCACCACGCTGACCATCGACGGCCTGAGCTCCGCCACGACCTACTACTTCCGCGTCGGTTCGCACAATTGGGGCGGACGCGCGAATTACCGGGTCTTAAACGCCACGAGCACTCTGACCGGCGCGCCGGCGGATTTAACATGGCTCAACGTTTATTCGTCGAGCGCCGTCTTCAGCTGGTCGGCGCCGGCGGAAGCGGTTTATGGCTACACCCTCTCCGCGTCGTCAACGGGCTTCACCAACGGAACGATCCTATCGTCCACGACGCGCAACAGCACGCAGACGAGCCTAACGATCATCAACTTGGCGGCCAACACCACGTATTGGTTCCGCGTCGGCGCGCTGAACGCCACCAACCAGCCATCGTACAGCGACATGACGTCCACCTGCACATGGGGCAAAGCGATCACGCGCTTGGCCTACGACCATCTCAACGTGGCGTTTTCATCGGTGACGTCGCGCTGGGTGATTCTGAACTCGTCAGCCACGAAAGGCTACCGGCTCGAAGCGTCGAGCACGAATTTCATGGATGGGCTTGTTCTGTCGACAACCACGCCGGGCATTTTCCCCAGCACGCTGACCGTCTCCGGCTTGTCGCTCAACACCACGTATTTCTTCCGCGTCGCGTCGCTTAACCACAGCGGCGTCGCCAACTACACCGACTTGAGTTCAACGACCACATGGGCCAACCCGGCGCTCAGCGCGGCGTCCACGTACACGGCCGTCGCGGCGAACTCCTTAACAGCGCAGTGGGACGGCAACGGCAATCCGGATGACACGCTCTACACCGTGCACGCCGCCACGACGGCCAACTTCAGCGGCAGCCTCACGTCCGTTTCGACCCGCACAATCGCCGTCACGATGGACGGACTCACACCCAACACCAGTTACTACCTGCGCGTCCAGGCGGTTAACCACAACAACTTCAGCTCCGCGTACACAGCGCTCGGCTCCACCGTCACGCAAGCCGGCGCGCCGACGGCCGGCGTGTTTTTGGGAGTGAACGTGTCCAGCTTGACGGCGAACTTTGGCGCCAACGGCAATCCGGCCGACACAAATTACACGGTCGAGCTGTCCAGCTTCAGCGATTTCTCCGTCGCTTATTCATCGAGCACACAACTGACATCGGCAACATTCACGGCCCTATCGCCGGACACGTATTATTACGGCCGCGTGCGCGCGCAAAACCGCTTAGGTGACGTCACCGCAGCTACGGGCCTTGGTTCCGAAGTGACTCTTGCCGTGGCGCCGGGGCCGGTGGTGTCCACGTTCACCAGCGTGACCGCCAATAATGTTTCCATCACGTGGTCGTCGGGCACCGCCGCCACCGCCTTCAATCCCGATTCGACGTCTTACACGGCACAAATTTCCGCGGACAGCGGCTTTGCCAGCGGTGTCTCCGAGAACAACACAGCCGGCTTGACCACAACATTTGGTGGATTGGTTCCGGGCACGGTCTATTACGTGCGTGTGAAGGCGGTCAATCAAAACGGCATTTCCACGGCCTTCACTTCCTATGGTTCGACGCAAACTTCCAATTCCTCCAAACCAGCGTTTAGCGACGCGAGCGTGGAAGTATCGAACGCCGCGGGCAGCTTCATCTCCAACTCGTTCTACACCAACATCACCACGCCGAGCGTGCGCGTGAATGTGCAGAGCAACTTTGCCCCCGGTTTGGCCACCACCGATACCGGCAGCCAGCTGCTCCTCTGGCACTTGGACGACGGCTCGGGCACCTCCGCTCTTGATTCTTCGAAGCACAGCAAGACCGGCACGCTGACCAACTCCCCGGCTTGGATCACAACCGGCAAACTCGGCAACGCCCTCGACTTCAACGGCAGCAACTCGTATGTGGTGAGCCCGACGCTGGTTCCCTGGCGCAACTCCGCCGCCAACAACGAGTGGGCAATCGCTCTGTGGTTCCGTACCACGTTGGCTCGCGGTTTCCTCTTCCAAACCGCCAATCTAACAACCACCGGCGCCTCTGCTTACGACGCTGAAATTTCCTGGCACGATTCCTCGGGCAACCTGACATTGGAATTGGCAACATCCACGGGCACCATTGGCTCCACAGCCCGTAATTATTTCCAGGCATCACAATCGTATGCCGACGGCAACTGGCACTTTTTAACCGCCGTGCTGAATCCCACCGGTGCTTACATCTATGTAGACGGAACACAGGTGGCGTTCGGCAGCGGCGTTCGTTCTTCCAATGCACGAACCTACGCCGGCCCCACCTACGCCTGGATCGGCGGCGCCAGCGTGCAGGGCACCAACATGGGCGGCGGGGCGTTCCAGTACTTCCCCGGTGATATCGACGAGGTCTTAATCTCCACCACCGCGTTCTCCGCGTCTCAAGTCGCCGAACTTTACGCGCTCAACAACACCAAAGGCATTGCCATGGGCGCTCCGGCGGTGGAGATCTCCACGCAATCCGGCGCCGACCTCGCGTGGGTGCGCACCTCCACCAACGCCTGGGCCATCACCGGTCCCAACGGGACGACGGCGTCGCGTGTGTTTACATCTTCGTTGTCCGTCTCCGGATATCAACTGCGCGAGACCGAGTCCCCCGGCGCCGACACAAACCGCTTTGCGTTCATCGCCGCTTCCGTCGACGGCCAGTTCACCACCAGCTACTACACCATCTTGGTCGACACCACGGCGCCGTTGAATTCAGCCGTCAGCGCGCTTATCGATATTTCTTCATACGGCTTCACAGTCGACGGGCTAAGCGCAACGGACGCACTTAGCGGCTTGGCCACAACACCCTACACAGTGTATGCCTCCACCGATGCCAACTTCGGCGTTTCCGCGAACAGCGGTTCGATCGCTCTCACTTCGCACACCTTCACCGGTTTGATGCCCAACTCAACATACTTTGTCCGCCTCACCGCGCAGGACGCGGCAAGCAATGTGTCCGATCCGTCAGCGTTGATCTCGACGGCCACGCTGGCCAAGCCGGTGAGTGGCATTCAATTGGCCAACCTTTCCATCACGTCGGCCACGTTTAACTGGCCCGCGTTTGCCGTGTCCCCCACGTCGGCGACCGCATCCGGATATCGATTGGAAGCTTCCACCGACGGCTTTACCGGCGGTACAGTGATTTCGTCCGAAACCGCCAATGTCGTGTCGAGCACGCTGACGCTGAGTGGTCTGGCTACCAATACCACGTACTTCTTCCGCGTTGCGTCCATCAGCCAAAAGAACTTGCCGACCTACACCTCGTTTGGCTCAACCAGCACGCTCACCGAAACCCCGGCGGGCGTGTCGCTGGTGGAAGCGCAGATCTCCAGCGTGACGTTGACCTGGAACGTGCCGGTCGACGGCGCGATCGAATATCAACTGCAGGCCTCCTCCACGAATTTCAACGGATCGGGCACAACGCTTTCCTCGGTCACAGCAAATGTGGAGATAACAACGCTAACGGTCTCCGGCTTGTCGCCCAACACCACGTATCATCTGCGGGTCAGCGCGCTCAACTGGAATCGCGTCGCGCAGACCACGGTCTACGGAGCGACGAGCACGCTCACCAATGTGCCCGGCGCGCCCACCGTCTCAACTGTTTACGTCAGCAGCGTCGCGCTGACATGGCCCTCTCTTTCCGGCGGCGCCAAGGGCTACCGCGTCGACGCCTCGTTGCTGCCGGCGTTCGAAACGGTGTTCGCCAGCTCGATAACGTTTGACGGCGCGGCCACCGCGCTCAGCGTGCTCGGTCTTTCATCCGACTCCACATATTATCTGCGCGTCGCCGCGCTCAACTGGAATGATCTCGACCAATATTCAACGGCGGTGGCGACCAAAACGCAGACGTCGGTCGACCCGACCGGACCGAACGCCGTTCTTAATTTGTCGGCTTCCACGGAAACGGCGGCGTCACTGCTCGTGTCGTGGAGCGCGCCGCTGGACCCGACCGACACGCCGTTAAATGGCGCGTACGCGATCCAGCACGCCACCTGGACCGGGGTCGTATGGTCGACCACCAATGCGCAAGTCGTCTTCTCCACCGCCAACGTCACGGCCGGGGCCATGCAATTTAATTCCGTTACCGGGCTCGACTCCAATACCACGTACTATTCGCGCCTGTGGACCTCCGACGCGCGGCCCAACTGGTCCGGCGCCTCGAACATCTCAACAGCAACCACGCTCTCCGATCCGCTCACCAATGTTTCATTACTGCAGATGAACACGAGCAGCGCGACCTTCGGTTGGGCCGAGCAGACAAACGCCCTCGGCTATCTCGTTGAAGCCTCTTCCACAAACTTCAACGGAAGCGGCTCGGTTCTTCTCTCGTCAACAACAAACCTTTCTCTCTCCACGCTCACGGTCAACGCGCTGTCCGTAAACACCACGTATTACTTCCGTTTGGCCTCGCTCAACCGCATGAACGCGCCCAATTACGGGTCGTTCTATTCGTCATCCACGCTGGCCGCGCCGATTGTCCGATTGGCCACCGATCACATGAACGTCGCGTTCTCCTCCGTCACCTCGCGCTGGGCCGCTCTCACCGCGGCGCAAGCCAACGGCTATCGCCTCGAAGCCTCTTCAAGCAACTTCATCGGCGGCACCACACTTTCGTCGCAGACCCTTAACGTGGCGCTCAGCACACTCACGGTGCCGGGGCTTTCGCTCAACACCACGTACTTTTTCCGCGTAGCGTCGCTGAACCATTCCGGCGTTGCCAACCATGCCGCCTTCAGCACGACGACGACCTGGGCGAACCCGCCACTCACCGACGTTTCTACCTACACCGCCGTTTATGCGACATCGATTACGGTTTCATGGCTGGCCAATAACAACCCAGCGGACACACGTTACGCCGCACAGCTCAGCACCGCCGCCAACTTCACGGGCACCTTGATGACCGTTTCCACGGCGGCCGTCTCCGTTTTGTTCGACACCATCACGCCCAATACCAGCTACTACCTGCGCGTCCAAGCGGTGAACCACAACAACTTCAGTTCCGCGTACACAACGCTGGGGTCCACCGTCACGCGCGCCAACGCGCCGCTCGCCGCCGCGTTTAACGCCGTTAACATTTCCAGCGTGATCGTTAACTACACCGCCAACGCCAACCCGGCGGATACGCTGTACAACGTTGAGCTCTCCAGCTTCAGCGACTTCTCGGTTGTGTATACGTCGAACACCGTGATAATCGCGTCCACCTTTACGTCACTAACGCCGAACACGGGCTACTACGGCCGTGTGCGCGCGCAGAACCGCCTCGGCACGCTCACGAACCTGACCGATCTCGGCTCTGCGGTTTCTTTGGCCGAAGTTCCCGGCGTGATTGTGTCCACCTACACCAGCGTCACCGCCAACACCATCTCCATGGAATGGGCCAACGGCACGACCCCTAACTTAAATCCAGATGGCACGACCTATGTGGCGCAGCTGTCATTGAACTCCGGCTTCTCCACCATCGATGCCGAACAAACCGTGAACACCACCGCGGCGACGTTCGGCGGTTTGCAGCCCGGCACCGTCTATTACGCGCGCGTCAAAGCGGTGAACGACAATGCTATCGACACCGCCTTCCGCACGTACGGTTCGACGCAGACGGAAAATTCGTCGAAGCCGGCGTTCGTCGACGCCAGCGTGGAAGTGTCGAACGCCGCGGGCAGCTTCATCTCCAACTCGTTCTACACCAACATCACCACGCCGAGCGTGCGCGTGAATGTGCAGAGCAACTTTGCCCCCGGTTTGGCCACCACCGATACCGGCAGCCAGCTGCTCCTCTGGCACTTGGACGACGGCTCGGGCACCTCCGCTCTTGATTCTTCGAAGCACAGCAAGACCGGCACGCTGACCAACTCCCCGGCTTGGATCACAACCGGCAAACTCGGCAACGCCCTCGACTTCAACGGCAGCAACTCGTATGTGGTGAGCCCGACGCTGGTTCCCTGGCGCAACTCCGCCGCCAACAACGAGTGGGCAATCGCTCTGTGGTTCCGTACCACGTTGGCTCGCGGTTTCCTCTTCCAAACCGCCAATCTAACAACCACCGGCGCCTCTGCTTACGACGCTGAAATTTCCTGGCACGATTCCTCGGGCAACCTGACATTCGAGGCCGCCACCGCCACGGGCACCATAACCAGCACCGCGCGCAATTATCTGCAAGCGTCACAATCGTATGCCGACGGCAGCTGGCACTTTGTCGTCGCCGTCATGAGCGCCGCCGGCATGTCGCTCTATGTCGACGGGCAGTTGCAGGCCTTCGGCAACGGCGTGCGTTCCGGTACCGCCGTCACGTACGCCGGCCCGACGTACGCCTGGATCGGCGGCGCCAGCGTGCAGGGCACCAACATGGGTGGCGGAGCGTTCCAGTACTTCCCCGGTGATATCGACGAGGTCTTAATCTCCACCACCGCGTTCTCCGCGTCTCAAGTCGCCGAACTTTACGCGCTCAACAACACCAAAGGCATTGCCATGGGCGCTCCGGCGGTGGAGATCTCGACCCAGTCCGGCGCGAACCTCTCCTGGGTGCGCACCTCCACCAACGCCTGGGCCATCACCGGGCCCAATGGCACCACCGCCGCGCGGGTCTTCACCTCGTCGCTGGCCGCCTCGGGTTATCAGCTCCGTGAAACCGAGTCCCCCGGAGCCGACACCAACAAGGTCGCCTTCATTGCGTCCTCCGTCGACGGCCAGTTCACCACCAGCTACTACACGGTCTTGATTGATACCTCGGCGCCGACGGGAGCGGATATGCAGTCGTTAATCGACATTTCTTCGTTTGGTGTCACCGCCAATATAGCCACGGCCCTCGATTCTCTCAGTGGTTTGCATGCCACACCCTATCGCCTCTTTGTATCGACCGATTCCGGTTTCGGCGTCTCCGCGAACAGCGGCTTGATCGCTCTAACGTCCCACACCTTCACCGGTTTGATGCCCAACTCAACATACTTTGTCCGTCTCACCGCGCAGGACGCGGCGGACAACGTCTCGCTGCCCTCAGCGTCGATTTCGACGGCCACGCTGGCTAAACCCGTCACGGGTCTCCAGTTAGCCAATATCTCTATCACGTCAGCAACGTTCAACTGGCCCGCGTTTGCCGTGTCCCCCACATCGGCGACCGCGTCCGGCTATCGCCTGGAGGCATCCACCGATAACTTTGCCGGCGGCACCGTTATTTCCTCCCAAACCGCCAATGTCGTATCGAGCACGCTGACCTTAAGCGGCTTGGCCGCCAACACCACGTACTTCTTCCGCGTCGCCTCGATCAGCCAGAAGAATCTGCCGACCTACACGTCCTTCGGCTCCACCAGCACGCGGACGAATGAACCGGCCAACCTTGTGCTGGCAAATACGTTCATTTCCAGCGTGACGCTGAGTTGGGATGCGCCGGTCGACGGCGCGATCGAATATCAACTGCAGGCCTCCTCCACCAACTTCAACGGCAGCGGAACGGTTTATTCGTCGGCCACCACCAATGTCGGCGTAAACGCATTGACGGTTTCAAGCTTGTCGCCCAACACCACGTATCACCTGCGCGTCAACGCGCTCAACTGGAACCGCGTCGCGCAGACCACCGTCTACGGAGCGACGAGCACGCTCACGAACGTCCCCGGAACGATCACGTTTGTAAATGTTTATGTCAGCAGCGCGGTCGTCTCATGGCCCCCGCTTTCCGGCGGCGCCAACGGCTACCGGCTTGATGCGTCGCTCGACGCTTCGTTCGATCCGGTCTTGGCGAGTTCATTAACCTTCAACGGCGCGGCCACTACACTGACCGTGTTCGGTCTTTCGTCTCAAACCACGTATTACCTGCGCGTCGCCGCGTTCAACTGGAACAACATCGACCACTACTCCGCGAGCGCCGCCACGCAAACGCGCAGCTCAATAGATCCCACGGGTCCGACAACGGTGGTTGACTTGCGCGCCTCGACCCACACAGCGGCGTCGCAAC
>CAZCJA010000016.1:0-35768 GCA_964499015.1 uncultured Elusimicrobia bacterium | reverse complement strand
AGATCCTTCACCACATTTACGAATAAATCGTGCGTGAGCGGTCGCGGGAATTGCTGGCCGGCGAGCGCCATGCCGATCGCGCCACCTTCATAGAGACCGATCCAGATGGGCAAAAGACGCGGCCCATCGATCTCCTCAAGAACCATCACGCATTGCCCTCCCACCTGCGAAAGCGAGTAAAGGCGCGTGGGTCGCGGCATCAACGCGCCACCGAAGCAAAGCCTAAGAGATAAGCAAGATCCTCATCGCGCAGCACAATATTGGTATAGCCCATGAAGGCGGACCTTTCCAGCAGATCTTCCGCTCTCACACCGACCCACCACCAACGCGTGACCGCATAGTTCATACCGGCGGCCACCCATGTTTTTTGCAGACGCCGCCCGTTGACGGTACGATCGCGATTAAAATCAGACGCTTCCGCGTTGAAAACCAACCGGTCCTTGAATTTTGGCACACCCCATAAAGGTTTGGCGAGCAGCCCAACGCCGCCGCTGGAACGAATCGCACCCGCATAGCCGCCGACCGGTCCTTTCCAAGCCCCCATAACGGCGGTAATGCGGTTTTTTCGTTCATACTCGGTGTACTTCTCGTTGTGGGGAACTTTGCCGATATTGGTGGCACCGATCGAATAAAACTTATCGCGTCGGGGCTCGAAGTTAATGGCGACATCCGAACGGCCCTCTTCGTCGCGGAAGTCATAGCGGAAACGGTAATTCCAGTAGGTATTGATCATCGTAAAGCGGCCCAAAACTTTTTTGGCCGATGCCGCCGTCTCTTTGATGGACGCTACTGCCTCTTTAACATCCTGTTCGGTTTTCTTATCGGAGACAAGTGCGCCGATCGCGCCCTCACCCGTGTCGATCTTCTTAACGATGGACTCCAGTCTCTCGCTGATGGAGCGGAACCGGGCGATCGTTTCCTTGAAATCGTCCTTGCGTTCGGTTGAAATCTCGGCGAGGTCGGCCGTGAATTTGCGCACGTTGAGCACGATGTCTTCCAATTCTTTCGGATGCTGGCCCAAGGCGACATTAAGCGATTCCGAAACCTTGCGAATATTGGCGATCGTCGCTTTCAAATTCTGCATCGCGTTGCCGTACTGCTCGTCGTCCTCAAAAATCGAACCCAGATTGGACACCATGTCTTCGAGCGAGCCGCCTTTGACGCCCTGTATAATTGATTTGGGCTCAAGCAGACCCGCGGCCGGCGTGCCGGGAGTGAGTTCAACGAAGCGCGTGCCGATAATGCCAGTGGAACCGATTTTAGCGCGGGCGTCTTGATAAACGGGGATGTCGGTTTGAATGCCGACGGTAACGCGGGCACGACCTTCGACAAGATCCACCGCGCTGACCTTGCCGATCTCGACTCCGGAAATTTTTACGGCGGCTTTGGGAGGAAGCGCCTGCACATCGCTAAAATCGATGTAGTAGACGTGACGGCGGGCAAAAATATTGACGTTGCCGAGCAGCAAAATGCCGGTCATGAGGACCGCCACTGCCACTAAGAGGAACGCGCCGACTTTTGTTTCTTGGTTCATGTTATTCGACCGCCCGGACCTGCATTTGGATCGGTCCGACCGATGAACCGGTGATGAATTGCTTCACAAGTGGATCCTTTGTCCCGCGAATCTGGTCGGGCGTTCCGACCGCGACGATTTTCCCGTGATACAACATCGCCATGCGGGTTGAAATCTTATACGCCGAATTCATGTCATGCGTTACGACAATCGATGTGACACCCAGTTTTTTTTGCAGCCCGATGATCAACTCATTGATCACGTCCGACATGATCGGGTCCAGTCCCGTGGTCGGCTCGTCGTACAAAATATATTGCGGTTCGTAGGCGATCGCTCGCGCCAGCGCGACGCGCTTTTTCATTCCGCCCGACAGCTCCGCCGGCTTTAGCGACGCGATTTCGGGCTTCAGTCCCACCAACTGCAGCTTCTCCGAAATCACCGTGTCCGCCTTGGCGTACAAATCGTGGCGCAGATTGTTCAGCCCGAACGCGATGTTCTCGCCGACCGTGAGCGAATCGAAAAGAGCGCCGCCCTGAAATAAATAACCAAACTTTTTTTGCACCTCGAAGAGATTATTCCCCTCTAGCTTGGAAATCTCTTTGTCGTCGACAAAAATGCGGCCCTTGTCCGGCTTAATCAGGCCGACGATGTTTTTTAAAAGAACGCTTTTACCCGTGCCCGATCCGCCCATGATCGTGAGCGTTTCGCCGTCGGCGATTTCCAGATCGACGCCGCGCAAAACACGGTTGGCGCCGAAAGCCTTCTCAACGCCCTGGACCTTGATCATCCGCCAATTCCAATTGTAACAAGGAACGCGCTTAAAAAATAATCGCCCACGAGAATTAACACCATCGAAATCACGACCGCGGACGTCGTCGCGCGTCCCACACCTTCGGCGCCGCCGGAGCAGGTGAACCCTTTGTAGCAGGCGGTGGTGACGATAATAAGCCCGAACACAAACGCCTTGATGACGCCGTGGAAAACGTCGCCCATGTCGACGAAGGTGCGCACCTCTTCCCAATAAACGCCCGATGCGATGTTAAGTTGGGCCGTGGCCACAATAAAACCGCCGAAGATGCCGATGACGTCCGCGAGTCCGGCGAGAATCGGTACCATAATCATGACCGCCATGAACCGCGGCACGGCGAGATAGCGTGTCGGGCTTGTGCCGAGCGTGTACAGCGCGTCCAATTGCTCGGTAACGTTCATGGTCCCGAGCTCCGCAGTGATCGCGGCGCCCACGCGGCCCGCGATGACAACCGAGGTCAGCACCGGCCCCAACTCTTTGACGAGTGAAAGTCCGACGACGGAGCCGACATAGAGGGGCTCGTTGAAAACTTTGACGAAGGAGAAACCGCTTTGGAAGGCCAGCACCATTCCCGTAAAAAGCGATGTCAAACCGACGACGGGAAAGGACCGAACGCCGATTTCCAGCATCTGGGCGATAGTAAGACGCGGCAACCACTCGCCGCGGAGCATCGTGAGAATGGCTTCTTTCCAGAGGTAATAGACACTTCCCATTGCCTCCGACGAATCGAGAAACAGCCGGCCTACGCCTGCGATCATGTTTATTTGCTCACTTTGCGCGGCACACGAGCGGAAATGCCGCAAAAAATTTCATACGGAACAGTGCCGGCCCATGCCGCCCATTCGCGCGCCGTAATTTCATCATTTCCCTGGCGTCCGATGAGAATAACACTTTCCCCAACGTTTAAGGCTCCCCCTTGGGCCTGCACATCCGTCACATCGATCATAATCTGGTCCATCGTCACGCGGCCCACGATCGGACACCGTTTGCCGCGCAACAAAACCTGCCCTTTGTTCGACAACGAGCGCGGCACCCCGTCGGCATAGCCGATGGGCAGCGTAGCGATCACGCTGTCGCGCTTCAAGGTGAACGTGCGCCCGTAACTGATCGAATTTCCCGCGCGCATTTTCTTAACAAAAACGACTGTCGAATGAAGGCTTAAAACAGGTTTCAGGCTCACACCCGCCGGCACGTCCACCGATGACGCGCCGTACAGCCCGAGCCCGGGACGAATCATGTCCAGATGGAAATCTTTCGACGACAAAACGGCCGCTGTATTGGCGATGTGGAAGAGCGCCTCCGTCAGACCGGCTTTCTGCGCGTGCGCTTTAACGTCCAACAGCGTTACCAGCTGTTCGCGCGCGTAGTCTTGGTCGGAATCGGCGGTGGCCAGGTGGCTGTAAACGCCGCCCAGGCGTTTTTTATCATCGAGGGCGATCTGTGAAAGAATTTTTTTTGCTTCCACGTCGGAAGCACCAATGCGGCCCATGCCCGTGTCGACTTTTAAATGAAAGGCCCATGGCTTTTTGCTTTTTTTAGCGGCACCTTTGAATCCGGAATAAGCTTCAAAGCTGGAAACGGTGGGCGTGAGGTTGTATGCGAGCGCCGCGCTGAAATTCCTAAGCGGGTAGATGCCGCCGAGAATGAGAATGGGCGCTTTGATGCCGGCTTCGCGCAAAGCGATCCCCTCTTCGAGGCTGGAAACGCCGATACCGGATGCGCCGGCGCGCAAAGCGACGGGCGCCAGTGCCGCGGCGACATGGCCGTACGCATTGGCTTTTAGGACGGCAAGCAGTTTGGTCTTGGATCCCGCCCATTTTTTGATCTGGGCGGCGTTGCTGGAGAAGGCGGCCGAGGAAATCTCAGCCCAGGTTGGCCGGTAGCTAGGCGGGCGTTGGGTCAAGCTGCCGTTCCGGATTCACAAATCGCGTGCAGTCGTCAAGGAACGTGAGATCTACGTCGCCGATCGGACCGTTACGCTGCTTGAGAACGAAAATTTTGGCTTTGCCTTTCAAATCGGGGTCGTCGCGGCGATAAACTTCTTCGCGATAGATCGCCATCACGACGTCGGCGTCCTGCTCGATCGCACCGGATTCGCGCAAGTCCGACAATTGCGGACGGCCTTCGCGGCCGCGTTCTTCGGGTTTGCGGTTTAACTGCGAAAGCGCAATCACGGGGACTTGAAGTTCGCGGGCAAGGCCTTTCAGGCCGCGCGAAATTTCGGAAATTTCCTGCTGGCGGCTTTCGGAACCGGGTTCGCCGCGCATCAATTGGAGATAGTCGATGATGATCAGCCCGAGCTTGGTGCCCTTGCGCTGAAGTTGGTGTGCGTAATGGCGCGCCGCGGAACGAAGCTCCAAAATTGTGGGAGACGTGGCGAAATCAAAAATGAGCGGGGCGTCGGCGATTTCAGAGGCAGCGGACGTGATGCGCGGCCAGTTTTTACGGGCCAAATAACCGCGGCGAACTTCGCCCATATTTAAGAGCGCACGCGAACACAACAGGCGCAGCGCCAGTTCACCGTGGCTCATTTCCAGCGAGAAGAACACGACCGGCGTTTTTTTGTCGACGGAAACATGCTCCGCCATGTTCATGACCAAACTGGTTTTGCCCATGGACGGGCGGCCCGCGACGATAATCAGGTTGGCCGGCTGCAGGCCAGACGTCATGGAATCCAAATCGATGTAGCCGGTGGGCACGCCGGTGACGACGTTGCCGGATTTCGCCATTTGCTCCAGCTGTTCCACCGCGCCCTGCATGAGTTCCCCGGCGTTGTAAGACTCGCGGCGCACCTTGCGCTGTCCGACGGAGAAGAAATGTTCCTGCGCCTGGTCGACCAGTTCGTCGGCGGCGATTTTTCCGGTGTGCGCGGTCTGGATCAGGTTGCTCGCGTTTTCAATCAGCGAGCGCAAAAGGGATTTGTCGTGGACGATCTTGGCGTAGTGATCGACGTGGAGCGAGGTCGGGACGCGTTGGGCGAGATCAACCAAAATGGCCGGACCGCCGACATTGGCAAACGTGGGATGTTTAGCCAAGGCTTCGCTGACGGTAACGACGTCGGCTTCGACGTTGGAGTTGTGCAGCTTGAGGATGGTTTCGAAAATCAGCCGGTGGGTTTCTTTGTAGAAATCGACGGGTTTTAAGATGTCGATCGCTTTGACGACGGCGTCGCGTTCGACAAGCATGCTGCCGAGAACCGCCATCTCGGCTTCGAGGCTATGTGGGGGCAGAGCCGCGTTGGTCTCGGACATAAATCCAGCTTACAAATCTTCTTCCTGACCGTATACCTCGATTTCTTCGACGGGAGCGGCGTATTCGCTGTCTTTTTTGACTTCCATGCCGATGACCTTTACCGGGATGTCGACAACGACCTGCGAGTGGACGCGAACGCGCACCGTGTGGTCGCCCGCGGACTTAAGCGGGCCGTTCATCAAAACAGATTTCTTCTCAACCGAGGCGCCGTGCTTGGACAGTTCCGCCGCGATGTCGAGCGGGGTGACCGAACCGAACAATTTGCCGCCCGGACCGAGGGGCCGTTCGAACACCAGGCCGAGCTTGCCTATCTTCTCCGCCATGGTTTTTGAGTTGGCGAGCTGAGCGTCGCGCTGCGCGGCGAGCTTGGATTTCTGCAGTTCAACTTTTTTCAAGATATTGGGCGTCGCGATCACCGCGAGCTGCTGCGGAAGAAGGTAATTATAGGCGTAGCCTTCTTTGACCTTTTTGTGGTCGCCAATCTGTCCCAAACCGGGGACGTCGGACAAAAGAACAACGGATGTAGGCATGATCGTTACAGCTCCTTGATTTTTATTAAACGGGTGACGTCGGCAGCAGGGCCATGTCGCGAGCGCGTTTGATCGCGCGCGTCAGCTGACGCTGACATTTGGTGCAGGTGCCCGTCGAGCGGGCGGATAAAATTTTTCCACGTTCCGTAATGAACGTGCGCAGGGTGTTGACCGCTTTCCAATCCACGTTGCGGATCTTTTCCTGGCACAAACGGCACAGGCGCTTCTTCATCATCGTGCGGCGTTTGAAACCGCCAGGACCGCCGGCGCCCGGACCGCCGGGAGGGCGCGAGCCGTAAGCGGGACGTCCGCCGGGACCTGAGGGGCGCTGGCCATACGACTGGCCGGCCGGTCTACCCGACGAGGGTGGAGTGGATGGTTTGTTTTCCGCTTCAGTGGTCACTAGAAAGGTACCTCTTCTTCTTCAAAATTAGCGCTGCCGCTGGCGGCCTTCGCTTTGGGGCGGGCACTGGAGGTTTCCATCGGGGCGGCCGAGTCTTCACCCACCGCTTCCGCTGCTTCTCCTCCGGCTTCACCCATTGATTCTAAAAATTGCACGCGCGCGATTTCGAGTTCGAGATCGGTGCGCTTCTGTCCTTCTTTGGTCTGCCAGTCACGTGATTTCAAGCGGCCTTCGACGAAAACCGGGCTGCCTTTCTTCAAACGCTGGCCGCAGCGTTCGGCGGTTTCGCGCCAGACGTTGCACGGCACAAACGCCACTTCTTCTTTCCATTCACCAGACGTGCGGTCCTTGTATTTGCGGCCGACGGCGAGACGGAAATGACAAACCGCGGTGCCCTGCGTCGTGAAGCGGAGCTCCGGATCTCTGGTCAAGCGTCCGACCAGTTTAACGTCGTTTAAGCTGTGTAGTTTTATCGCGCCCATAAGTTGAGTCCTCCTTAGTTTTAAGCCGAGGGAGGCGTGGTCGTTGCCGGCGCAGCTGCCGCTTCGGTGGAAGCAGGCTTTGCGGCCGGGGCATCAACTTTCTTTTTAATGACAGTTAAATGCCGCAAGACAACGTCCGACACGTGAAACAAATTGTTGAGTTCCTTTTCGGTGCTGTTCGTCCCTTTGTATTCCATGAATACGTAAAGCCCTTCGCGGTTGCGCTTAATCGGATAGGTCAAGCGGCGGCGGCCCCACACCTGAACCGTGTTGAAGGTTCCTTTGGTGTCGGCGATGCTTTTCTTGATCTTTTCCATGAAATCATCGATGGTTTTCTGCGGCGTCTCAGACGGGCAGATCAACATCGTTTCGTACGGACGTTCCGGCGAAGCGGCTTTGCTCATAAACAATAAAACTCCATAAATAAAGTCCTGAAAAACCCTAAGGGAATGGTCTAGCCAGGCAGGGAAACGAGGTGGCTTTATAGCAAAAGAGAATGGGGCGGCGCAACGACCAAAATAAGGCTTTTAAGCGGTCTTTTTGTAGTGGGCCTGGACAAGGTTTTCGACGATCCCGGCCATTTCAAAGTCCAAGGCCGATATTCCACGGGCCGTATGCGTCCAATAGCGCACCTCAACACGCTTAAAATTCATGATGATGTCGGGGTGGTGGTTGTGGCGTTCGGCGGCCAGCCCCACCTGGTACACAAAATCCAGCGCGTCTTTATAAGCCGGAAATGTTTGCACCCGAACAAGGGCTTTCTCGGCCTGTTTCCACTCCGGCAGGTCGTGCAGTCGTTTGGTGATCTCGGTTTGCGAAAGCGCGTCCTTCATTTCTCTTATATTATAGCGGCATGCGCACCCTGAAACAACATTTCACGCTCGATCGGCTCGGACTTTCCATAGGCATCGCGCTGATCTTTTATACCTACCGGCATTTCCTGTTTTCAAACGCAGCTTCGGGATGGGACACTCTCCCGCAAATTCATCTCTTCGCAAAAATGGCCCGCCTGCTAAAACAAGGCATGGTGTTCGGTTATGACTTGGAGTGGTTTGGCGGATTCCCCATTTTTATTTTTTATGGATTTTTGCCGTATCTGGTTGCTGCGTGCATCCACCTTCTTACCGCGGGCCTCATCTCCATCGTTTTTCTCGCCAAATTAACGATGCTGAGCGGCGGCGTGCTGGTCCTTCATGCGGTATACATCTTCATCGGGACGTTCTTCGGCAAGAAATATCGGCTCATGGGTATTGTCGCCATTCAAGTCTTCCTTTTCTCCCCGCTCAATCCGCACATGGGCATCGGGCTGGGCGGAGGAATCCATCACGGCCTGTTCCTCAATTTGTTTGGTGCGGCGCTGATTCTTTACGCATTGAATTACCTGGAGAAATACGCGCAAACCAACCGTCTCCTCTATTTCAGCTTGGCCATTCTTTTTACGGCGGCGATCGCCTTTTCCCATGTCATCTCCAGCATCGCCGCCGCGATTATCCTATCGACCTACTTTATCAGCACAGGCCAATTTAAACGTTGGGCCATATTCTCGGCATGGGTTCTTTTGCTCACCGCTTTTTATCTTTACCCTTACCTTCGCTACAGCGAATTTACCAACCCCATAAAAATGAGTTCGTCTTTTGTAAGCGTGTACGCCTTGATTGGCCTAAATTATTCGCCAGACCCTTTGCGCCTTGTCGAATGGAAAGACTATCTTCGCCTCTTCCCCCCATACAGCGTGCTTATTTTCACGTGCTTTCTGATGGGCTCGTTTCAACTCTGCCGCGAAAAAAAGTGGTTCCTCCCCCTCGCCATCGCTCTATATCTCATTCTTATCCCGACCAATGTTCTCTATAACATGGCTGACTTAACCATCCACTATTATCGACTGAGCAGCTATTTTCTGGTTATCTACCTACTGATCGCCGGTTATCAGCTGGGATCGTTCGCGCTGATGACGCCGCCAAAATACAAATGGCTCACCTATGCAGCGGTAATTCTTTTTTTCGTCCCGCTCATTAATAATTTCCCGTTTAAAGGCGAATACATTGATTGGGGCGGCGCATACGCAGCAGATAAACAAGCGATAGATTACGTCGTGGAAGAGAAACCGGCGGGGCGCGTGTTTGCCGAACGGTCTTACCAGGTCCCGAACCCTCATTTGTTTACCGTCGCGCTGCCCATGTCTCATGGAGTACCCGCGATTTTCGGGCTGCTAATGGAATCGGCCGATTCCTCGCATTATATTGTGCCGCCGTTCATGACCATTTCGGAAAATCTGGTTTGGGGCGGGACGCTTTATTTAATGGCCAGTCTGCCGTATGAAAAAATACTGGAAAAAATTGCAGATCTTGGCGTGGACTACCTGATTCTCAATAGACCTTTTTCAACGCAAGCGATGGCCGAATATCTCAAGGAATCCGACCATCCCGTCGCCACGCTAAGAACGCAAATCGGTCCCCATCAAATATTTCAAATGAAGAATCCGCTTCCCCTGGTCTCATTGCTTGAACACGCCCCCATTCTTTTAATCAACAAGCATTGGGCGTACAGCAACACGGATATCATCCATATGCTTTACCGGTCCGAACTCTCCCCCAAAGTGAAAATGGCCGTTTGGGATAAGAAGGCGGACTGGCCCAACGATCAAACCCTGAACATGTTTGAGACCGTAATCGTTGTGCCGTCCAAACAAGGGCTGCCGGCACACCTGCCGATGAACTTCACGGGAAAACGGATCATTTTCTTTGGGGACGGGACGTTCAACATGAAAGAAGGCGGGCCGCCACAAATAGGAACCAGCTCCATCTTCTTCATGACGTTCGCGGAATACGGAAATTTGATGAGCTTATTAAACGGACTTGTGCCAAAAGACGGGCCGGCGCAGGCTGTAAAGACGGAGTTTGTTTCCGACACAAAAATAACCTTCGATTCCGACCGGCCAACGGTGGTTAATATCGGCTATTTCCCGTATTGGCGAACCGATGACAACGCGGAGGTCTTTCGCCTTTCCCCAAGCAAGCTCTTGATTTTTGCAAAAGGCAAAACAGTCTTAAGATTTAAGCTGCCTGTCGCGCAAAAACTCCTGATGTTATTGGCGCTGGCCGCCCTTGTTTCACTGAGCGGATTCGTTTATCGCGACGAAAAAAGATTAAACCGCGGCACGAGCGTTTAGCACGTTTACCAACTCCTGCACCGCGTCCACCGATTTCTTAAACGCCGCCTGCTCCTCCGCCGACAACTTAATAACCAAAACCTCTTCCATGCCCTTTGCGCCCAACTTGCAGGGCACGCCGACGAATAACCCTTCAACACCGTATTCGCCGTTCAACTGAACCGCGCAGGGCAGGATTTTGTGCTTGTCCAAAAGAATTGCTTCCACCATTTCGCACACCGAAGCCGCCGGCGCATAATAGGCCGACCCTTTTTCCAATAGCTTCACAATTTCAGCGCCGCCGTCCTGCGTGCGCTTGTTGATCGCGTCGATCTTCTCTTTCGGCAAAAGCTCCGTAATCGGAATACCCGACACCGTGGAGAAGCGCGGCAGAGGCACCATCGTGTCGCCGTGTCCGCCCAACACAAAAGCATGAATATTTTCGACGGAGACATTGAGCTCCTGCGCAATAAAAGTGCGCATGCGTGCCGAATCCAAAACGCCGGCCATACCGATCACGCGCTCGCGCGGAAAGCCCGTCGCCTGTTGGGCCACGGTGCACATCGCATCCAAAGGATTGCTGACGATAATGACGATCGCATTCGGGGCCTGAGCCTTAATTTGCTTCGACACGTCGCCGACGATTTTGGCGTTGGTATTCAAAAGATCGTCGCGCGACATGCCAGGCTTGCGCGGAATGCCCGCTGTCACCACCACGATATCGGAATTTTTAGCGAGCGCCCACTCTGTTCCGCCGGTGATGCGGCCGTCGTATTGATAAACCGGGCCGGCCTCGGCAATGTCCAGCGCCTTGCCCGCCGGCATGCCCTTGGTTTCCGGAATATCGATCAAGACCACGTCGGCCAAATTGGTTTGCGCAATGGACTGCGCCAACGTCGCTCCCACATTTCCCGCTCCAACAACCGTTATTTTTTTACGCGCCATAAAGTTCTCCTTATTTTTATTCTTCCGCGAAGCGGACTGGGATTTTCGTCTCGTACGTCCCAGCCTTGTAATCCACTTTCATAGTTAATTCGTAATTTTCCTCTTTGATGCTCGAAATTTCGACCGGTACCGCGATGGAGCTGCCGTTGGTGAACTGCCGCATTAAAACCTGATGGCTAAAACTGAGCGTCTTGCTGGGAATTGAATTTAGACCGCGCGTATCCGCTTTTTTCCAGAATGACAACGTCGGGTTGGCCGACATTGTAAATGCGATCCGCCACGCCGGCTCGATGTTTTGCCCCACCAATTCGATCGTAACATCCGCTTTTTTGCGGCGCTTTTTAATAACGACCGGCTCCGCGCCGGCAGCTATGCCGTTCAACTTGATCAGAAATTTCTCCGCATCCGGCGAAACCGGCGCCGCGCTTGTCGATCCGGCCGCGGAATTAACCGTCTGGGCGTGGCCCAGTTCGGGCAAAAACAAAGAAACTTTTTCAGCGGTTTTTTTATGCGCCGCCTGCAGAGCAGCGTCCTCGACGCGTTCGCCTGTGCGCAAAAGAGCAAAATTCAGATCGTTATCGAAACGAACCAGCGAGGCTTTGAGCAGGTCCCGTCCGAGCATTCCCACCGTTATTTTATCTCCCGCGGCGAGCAGGCCGGATGCCGAAACGACTATTCCTTGAGACGTTGCAACGCCTTGAGCGAAAACGGCTTTTTTCACGTCGTCGTTCGATTTATAAACAAGGGCGACTTCCGCGCACACGGGCGCCGTAAAAATAAAACCAATTAATGAAAAGGTTAAGCTTCGTTTCATGGAATGCCCCATGTTATGACTTTTTACTCCGGCCCGTCCGGCCGGCCCAATTTTTAGGAAGTTTCACCCGGGCCCGAAATGAAAACCCATCGGTGGCCGCGATAAGCCGCTTGATGCGCTCTTCGGGATTGGAAACTTTTTTCTTTAACTGCACCCGCAGGCGAGCAAGCATATCCAAAAAATCATCGAGCGGCACGTCTTTCAACGACGCCTCAAGCCCTTCGCGAATTTTCCGGGAAACCGCCGGAGCCGCGCCATGCGTGGCCGCCATAATGCGCAGCCAGCCGCGGTCATAGGTCGAAACGTTAACGATGTCGCAGAAATCGGGCTGGTCGATGGCGCACAGGAGGATTCGTTTCTTGCGGCAGAGGGCATACATTTTCTTGGCCATGGCGCGTTCTTCCTTGGGACAGAACACGACAAAGAATTGGTTGTTCAGATCCGGCCAACGGAATTTATCGAGGGCGACGATGCGCACCTTGGCGCCGGCGGCGCGAAGTTTGGCCGATTTGTCGGTCATATCACGACCATCGCCGATCACGAGGCATGAGCGGCCGGTCACATTCAATGATGCGGGAAAATATCTTTTCATACGGTTATAAACACAAAGGGCCCCCCGCCATGCTTTTGGCGGGGAACCCCTTTATGCAAAACGTGCTACGTGCTGCGCTTAACGGAACGAATCGTAGAGCGCGTTCCAGTCGTCTTTCTTAAGTCCAAGTTTCTGCTTGGAGAGCGGACCAAACTCATACGCGGTTTCAGCTTCTTCGTAGGTCTGCTTGTCCGTCGATTCGTAGAAAACACCGAGCGGAATGCGGCTTTCCCATTCCAAGGTTTTCTTGAGCGCCGCTTCGAAGTTGTGCGTGTCATGGTTTTCGGCTTCGAGCTTATAAACGCGTTCGCGGAACCAGGCGTAGGTGTTCAATTTGTTGTAGGTCACGCACGGGCTCATCACAACGACGACCGAGAAGCCTTTGTGCGCAATCGCTTTTTCCATGATCGTCGCAAGTTGGGCGCCGTCGCCGGAGAAGCCGCGCGCCACGAAGGAAGCGCCCGCCATAAGAGCAACGCCTTCCGGGTTGAGCGGATTTTCCAAGTTGCCGTTCGGCGTCGACTTGGTTTTATACAGGCGCTGGGTGGTCGGTGATGCCTGGCCGGTGGTGAGACCATAGATTTGATTGTTCATGACGATGTAGGTCATGTTGACGTTGCGGCGCATTGCATGGATGAAGTGGCCCACGCCGATACCGAAACCATCTCCGTCGCCGCCGACGGCCACGACCGTCATGTCTGGATTACCAAGTTTGCAACCCTGGGCGATCGCGACGCCGCGGCCGTGCAAGGTGTGCATGCCGTTCGAGCGGATGAAGCCGGGCAGGTTTGAGGAGCAACCGATGCCGGAAACGACCATCAAATCTTTCGGCTGGAGGCCCAAGTTCGAGACCGCTTTTTGCAGAGCGGACAGAACGCCGAAGTCTCCGCAACCCGGGCACCAGTCCGGGGCGACTTTCGATTTAAATTCTGCGAGGGGCGTTGGGGTGGCGACTGTAGCTTCAGGCATTGTAAAGCTCCTTTTAGCGCACGCCGGCGAGTTCCGCTTTGTTCGCGGATTTGCCGGACATGCAGGCTTCGACTTCTTTCATGAGCCATTCGAACGTAAACGGCTCGCCATCATATTTGTTGATGAAATTGTGCATCTGGTAGCCGGTCTCCATGCGGATCAGCTTGGCCATCTGGCTCGAGAAGTTATTCTCGATGTTGATGGTCTTTTTGGCCGCGTTCAGGAGTTTCGAGGTTTCTTCGGCATGCAGCGGCCACACGGTGCGGAAGTGGATATGGTTGACGCTTTTGCCTTTCTTTTCAAGGGCCAAGCGAACCTCTTCGATCGCGTTGAAGGTCGAGCCCCAACCGACGAGCGTGAAGTCGGCGTTTTTGGCGCCGGTGACGATGGGCTTCGGCGAATCTTTGAGAATGCCGGCCACTTTGCGCATGCGCTTGTCCATCATTTTGATGCGGATCGCTTCATCGGTGAACACGTCGGAGATGACGATGCCTTCTTCGTCATGCTCGTCCGAGGCCGAGGTGTAAATCGCGTTTTCGGTGCCCGGATACGCGCGCGGCGAAACGCCGGAAGGCGTGTCCTTGTAGCGCCAGTATTCGGTCGGGTTCTTCGGGACGAACCAGCTCTCGGTGTCGTTTTTGGACGGGTCCGGAGCCGGAACGCTGGTGACGATATCGCCGCGATCAATTTTGATGTCCGCGGTAATGGTTGAGTCGTCAATTGTTTCAGCGTGTTCGGAAAGGTAAAGGTCGGAGAGGATAATGACGGGGATTTGATACTTCTCGGCCATGTTCATGGCGTCGACCGACGCGTGGTAGGCATCGGATACCGTAATCGGAGCAATAACGAGTTTCGGATAATCGCCTTGCCCCGCGCCTAAATCCTGGAAAAGGTCGGCCTGTTCGGTTTTGGTCGGAAGACCGGTTGAGGGCCCGCCGCGGCTGACGTGGATAACAACCACCGGGGTTTCAAGCATCGCGGACAAGCTGATGCCTTCGGTCATTAGGGCAAAACCACCGCCGGACGTACCGGTCATCGCGCGCACGCCCATTTGGCCGGCGCCGATGGCGATGTTCACCGCTGCGATTTCATCTTCAACCTGCTTCATCACCATGCCGTATTTGGACGCGCGAGGCGCAAGCCAGTGCATGACGGAGGAAGCCGGGGTCATCGGATACGCCGCGTAAAATTTGCAACCGCCGGCGAGCGCTCCGAACGCCAACATGGCGTTACCGGTCACGATGCCGCGTTTTTTGCCGTCGCCTTTCAAGGCAATATTCAGCGGCCTGGCGTTGCCTTTGGCGAATTCCGCGCCTTTCTTCGCCAGGTTGATGTTCAACTCAGCGATCTCCGATTTCTTTTTGCCGAAAATAGAATTCACCGATTGTTCGAAGATGCCCCAATCGAGTCCAAGGAGATTAATGAGGGCGCCGCAGTCGACGGTGTTTTGCATAATGGGGTTGCGGCCGTATTCTTTGGTGAGTTCGTCGACGGGGATGGCGATGATTTGAACGTTGGAGCGGATTTTGAGGCCTTCGAGCTTAATCTTGTCTTTGTTGAAAATAATGGCGCCGCCTTCAAGGACCTTCTCGGCGTGGCGGTCAATCGTGTCTTGATTCAGGGCTACGAGAACGTCCGGCTGGTCGCCGTGGGAGAGAACCTGTTCGCCGCCGCCGATTTGGACCTGGTAATAAACGTGGCCGCCGCGGATCACCGATTGGTAGCTGTTGTAGGCGCATACCCACAAACCCATTCGGGAAGCGGTCTTACAGAAAATGTCTCCGGTTGAAGCAATACCGTCTCCGGCAGCTCCTCCGATCCATACTACAGCGCGGTTTTTTGTCGGCATATTAATGTGTCTCCTTATAGTTAAGCCCCTGCCTAGGGTTATCCCTTGGCGATGTTGCCCAGGTATTCACGTCAATGTGATTGGACCTGATAATTAGGGGGGTGTGGCGAGAAAATTGTGAGGTGGAAACTACAAAAAGCAAGGCGGGACTGTCAACGGGCTGTTTTCCGACGAGGATTTAAGCCAACTGGCCGAGGGAGGCGAGCGTTTCTTGCGCGTCAAAAAGGGTGGGGTCGAGCTCCAACGCTTTGCGCAGTTCCGGAATTGCATCGTCAACACGGCCCAATTCTGAAAGGACGCGGCCGAGGCCGTAATGGGCATCGGCGGAACGCGGATTAATCTGCAGCGCATTTAGATAATGCTGCATGGCCAGTTCCCACTGTTCCTGCAAGAAACAAAGATAGGCGAGGCCCAGTTGCGCGTCGGCATTGGCCATATTGAGGGCGGCAGCCGTCCGATATTCGCGGCGAGCCATTTCGATGTTACCTTCCGCCGCTAATTTGTTGCCGCGCACCAGCGACTCGGAGACAACACGTTCGGTTTCCAAAATCCGTTCATACGGCCGCGCTGGCTCGACGGGCGGCAAGGCCGCAACGGGTTCCGGAATCGGCATGGGTATTTTTACCGGCTCAATGGGTTTAACGGGTTCAACATGGACAGGTTCCGCGCGCACCGGCTCGGGCGGCCTGACGGGCTCGACTGGTTTCGGTTCAACACGTCTCGGCGGTTCCAGCTTCAGCGGTTCGCGCATCGGCTCAAAAGGTTTCAGCGGTTCACCGGGCTTAAGCGGCGGCTTGGCCAGCGGTTCCTGCGGCAACGGTTGAATAAAAGGTTTTGGCGCCGCCGGATCCGGCTTCTCGATCTTGAAAACGTCGTCGAACGCCGACACGGGTTTTTGCGCCGGCTTCTCGTCCTTCGCCGCGAGCATCGGCCCCGGCACAACCATGTCTTTCATGGGTGCTATGGTTGGCAGCGGTTCCGAAACGTCCAATTGCTCGGCGATTTCATCAATGTTTTCAGAGGTCACCACCAACGGCGGCGGTCCGGCAGGCTTGCGCGTACGGCGCAGCAGGGCGATGCCCAAAAGCGAAACGATAAAGCCGCCGAGGAACGAACCAGCATAGATCCACGGCCAATAGCCGCGCCATTTTTCAATTTCAGCCATCTCGGCATGCATCGCCTGAATTTCCGGTTTTTTACGCAGGGCGGGCAGGTCCAAATATTTACGGGCGCGGGGAAGAACACCGGCGTCTTTATAGAACGTGCCGAGCGCCAGCGCCGTCTTTTCGTCCCACTTGTTCAGCGTGTGCGCGATATGCAGCTCCTGCGCGGCGCGTCCCGGCTCACCCTGCGCAAAATATTCCTGGGCCAAATTGTAATGGTTGATCGCGTAGCCTTCGCGGTCGAATTTCCCCGGACGCACGGGGCGCTGACGCTCAGGCTCCGCAACGGCCGGCGCGGCGACCGTCTCCACCGGTTTCACGCGTTTTTTCTTGGTGCGCGGCGTTTCCGCAACCGGAATGGCCATTTTAGACGGGACCGGTTCGACGGGCGCCGAGGCGACTTTTTCTTCCACTGGCTTCGGTTTTGTCTTTTCCGCCTGCTGGGCCTTAATTTTCTTGAACGCTTCCGCGTTGGCGGCGTCACGAATCAAATCGATCGGCTCTTCGTTGCGAGCGACCTCTGGCTTAACATCTTCCACTTCCACCGGAGCGGCCTGCTCCACCGGTTTCTCCGCGTCAACGGTTTTCGCGGCGATAGCCGGAGGCGGCGTGACGGGTTTGGTGATCACTGGCAATTGCACCGGCGGCGGCAGCTCGGCCTTGTCGTTGATGAACGCGCGATCGGGAACATCGGACGGAAGGATTTCGGTGGAATAGGTTTTATCCGGGCGCGCATTCCACTGCGAGAGCGTTTTGCCGTTGACGAACATGATGTTCGTTTTCAAAATTTCAACGCGGCCTTCCTTGGTCAACACGATGAATTGCGTTTCGTCTTCCTTGACCATATTGCCGGCCTGAAGGGAGCCGTCTTTCAAATAGATCCGCAGCTTCACGTTCGCCCCCAAAAACATGGGCGCGAACAGAACCAAGAACGACGCTACTTTTAAAGCTCTTTTGACAGGACGGCGCATCTAGTAAGGATTCGCCAAATTGGAGGGTTTTTCAAGGGCGAAAAGAAAAGGCGCATAAGGCGCCCAGGAAGGAATTTTGGGCGGATTTAATGAAGAAAAATAGAAAGAACGCCGGCCACAATCATGGTGCATGGAAAAGTGAAAATCCAAGCCAGAACGATCTTGGTTCCGAGCCCCCATTTGACCGCGGAAAACTTTTTAGCGCTACCGACACCGATGATTGAACTGGTCATGACGTGGGTGGTGCTGACCGGCACGCCCATGGCCGCTGCGCTCATGAGAACGCCCACCGACGCCGTTTCGGCGGCAAATCCATGAATGGGCTGCAGCTTCATCAGGCTATGCCCCAGGGTTTTAATAACACCCCAGCCACCGGCCGCCGTGCCAAGGCCCATCACCAGAGCGCAAACCACCATGACCCAATAGGGAACATCCATGGTTGTCTGAGCGCCGCCAGCCACCAATGCCAGCGTGATAATGCCCATTACTTTTTGCGCGTCGTTGGTTCCGTGGCTGAACGCCATAAAACTAGCGGAAAGAATTTGCAGCCGGCCGAAATGGCGGTTTAGCGTTGAAGGAGCGGACCGGCGGAAAATCCACATCAGAGCAACCATAAAAAAGAAACCGCAAGCGATGCCCAAGAGCGGCGACACCAACAGGGCGATTAATACTTTGACCACGCCCGCCGCTTTAATACTGGCAATGCCCGAGGTGCCGATGGCCGCCCCAATCAATCCACCAATCAACGCATGCGAACCGGACACCGGCATTTTTGCGAGTGTCATGGCCCCATTCCATAACGTCGCGGCGATCATCGCGGCCAAAATCGTGGTCGGCGTTATCAGAGAAGCGTCCACCAAATCGCCTCCCACCGTCTTGGCCACCCGCGTCGAAAAGAAGGCTCCCGCCACATTCAACACAGCGGCGATCATCACCGCGTTCAGCGGGGACAAAACCCGGGTTGAAACAACCGTGGCAATGGCGTTGGCGGAGTCGTTCCAGCCATTGGTGAAATCAAAAAACAGGGCGACCAGAATGACCGCGATTAAAAGCGGCGTCAGGTGGGAAAAGTTCATGCGTTTTTAACGATGATGCCTTCGAGAGTGTTGGCGATTCCGGCGAGCTTGTCGTGCGCATGCTCAATGGTTTCGTAGATTTCCTTCCACTTCATCACGTACATCGGATCGTCTTTGAGTTTGAACAGCGCGGCAAGGGCATGCTTAAGCAAATCATCGGTTTCGTTTTCAATCCGCTTGATCTCGATGCAGTGATCGTGAACGCGGCTATTGCGGCTCAAATTATGGATTTCCTTCACCGCCAATTCCATCGTTTTGCAGCTCTGCTCCAGCAAATCCGTCATTTTGATCATCGTTTCGGGAATGGTTTTTCCCAGATCGTAAAGCTGCATGCGGTCGGACAACGCTTGGAGAATGTCGCAAACATCGTCGATTTCACCGGCCAGTTGGTGAATATCTTCCCGGTCAATCGGCGTGATAAACGTGCGGTTCAATTTATCGATGATTTCGTGGGTGAGCAGGTCGCCTTCGGTTTCGATATCGCGCACTTTCTGAAAGTCCGGTGAGCTCTCCGACCAGTTGTGCATGAGGGATTTGAAAGCCACGCAGGCCTTGTACGCGTTGGCCGCGGCGCTTTCAAGAATGTCGAAAAATTGCATCTCTTTGGGTATAAGTCCGAACATGACGTCTCCGTTATGATGGGGGTTTAAAAAAAATGGAGCTGATCGGGATCGAACCGACGGCCTCGTCGTTGCGAACGACGCGCTCTCCCAGCTGAGCTACAGCCCCAGGTGTGACGGGTACGGATAATAGAAAAAAATGGCGGAGAGGGAGGGATTCGAACCCTCGAGAGCCTTGCGACCCTACACACTTTCCAGGCGTGCCGTTTAAACCACTCACGCACCTCTCCAAGAAGCCTAGGCTTTTACCAGTTTCCGCTGCCTTCCAGAATAACTTCTACACCGTCGTTAAGGACGGGCACACCCGCGCCGCGGCGGTTGAACATCGCCGAACGCCCGCGGCCGCGCACTTGAATGCGCGAGGCCTTCACATTCCCCTTCTTAACGAGATAACTGTACAGCTGCCAGGCGTACATGCTTCCCAAATCGCGGTCCACGCCCGCCTTGCCGGCCGCGCGCGAATAACCATCGAGTCGAATCGGGGCCTGCGAATAGGCGTTGGCCAGAATCGCCACTTCGCGCATCGTCTCTTCGCCCGCGGAGGTGAGCACCGGCTTGTCGCCGTCGAACGTAAAATTCACGGGCCGCTTTACCTGCACGATCAAGCCGATGTCGGTTTCATGAACGGAAATAATTTTTAAAACGGCCATCAGCATTTCACGCGCCGAGACATTCACCTGCAAATCCACCGCGGCCGGTTCGGAGGCATTGCCCGCCATGTCCCAGGCCTGAAACACCGCCTTGTACGGACCAAGCGGGACCAGCACGTTCGTTTCCTTGCCTTTCCCGTCCCAGACGATATTGCGCACGGTCCCCGTTCCCCAGTCAACGTAAACAGTTCGTCCGGTCTGGTCTAAAATCTGCAGCTGCCAGCGTTCAAGCGGCGAGGCGTCCTGCACCGCCGGAGTAAATGCCAGCACCTGATCGCTGAGCACGGATTGGTCGAGCACGGCCGTGGAAACGGACAGGCTCGAGACCGGCGCCGCATTATCGGCGAAAAACGGTTCCGCGAGAGATATCTCCTTAAAGCCGCGGCCCGTTACTTCCAGGGTCGCCGTGTATTCACCGGGCCCGATCATCGCCGCCTTTTTCATCTTGCCATCCCATTTAATCAGCGCGGGCAAATGCGTGCCTTCCAAGCGGTGAACGCTGCGGCCCTTCTTGGTGCGGATAAACAAACGCCAGCGCGTCACGCTCGAGTTGTCGCCGAAAACCGGGTAAAAAAACAGGTTATCCTGAATGCCGTCGCCGTTTGGAGACACGTAGGACGGCTCAACGCGCACATCGACGTCTTGGACGCCGTTTTGAGCGTTCACGTTAACGACACAGGAAATTCCAATGAGAATTAATAACCGTTTTATTTTTAACATGGATCCGTTCCTAGATCGCATGCGATACGCGCATGCGCATGCGAGGGTTTTAAAACAACGGAGAGGGTGGGATTCGAACCCACGAGAGCCGTTAAGCCCTACACGCTTTCGAGGCGAGCGCTTTCAACCACTCAGCCACCTCTCCGGTCTTCGCTCCTTCGGAGCTACGCCCGGCAAGCCGAGCGATCACTCCGAAGACCGTCCGGCGTAGTTCCAAAGGAACGAAGCCGGACTAAAATTATTTTATTCGGTACTTCCCGCCAAAATCCCGCCGCGTCTCGCGTTCGACGGTGCGTTTCTTAATGTCTTCCCGGCGGTCCGGCGCTTTTTTCCCGCGAGCGAGCGCGATGCGCACCTTCGCGTAGCCGCCTTTATTGAAATAAATTTCCAAGGGCACCACGGTCAGCCCCTTCAACATCGTTTTCCCTTTCCACTTTTCGATTTCGCGCTGATGAAGAAGCAGCTTGCGCGTGCGCAGCGGCTCTTGAACGACGTGGAGAGAACCTTGCGTGTACGGCGAGATGTGCACGTTCCACAGCTCCGCGCTGTCCTCATTCATACGGACGAACCCTTCCTGAAGGTTGACGCGCCCCGCACGCAGGGACTTTACTTCGGGGCCGGTTAGGACCACCCCCGCTTCCAACGTCTCGAGGATTTCGTACTTCGCCAGCGCATGGCGGTTTGTGGCCGCGGCGCGAGCCTGAGCTTCTTCGGATTTAGTCATGCGCAGAGTGGGATTTGAACCCACAAGGGCTTACGCCCACTAGCTCCTGAGGCTAGCGTGTCTGCCGTTCCACCACCTGCGCGCATGTTAGTTGCTTACGTCCGACGGAGCCAAAATCGACGAAACCCGCGACAAGCCGTCACGGGCTTCCGGAAATTCTTCACGGGCGATCAGCGCCGCTTTGTATTCGTTCGCCGCATCTAGCGGCTTCGACTGGGCTTCCAGCGCCCGGCCCTTCCAATAATAGGCGTCGGCCGACCGCGGATCCTTGTCCAAAATTCTGTCGCACACCGTTATGACTTTTTTATACGACTTTTTCTCGAAAAACATTTGCGCCTGCTGCAGCTGATCGACGGCGGTGTGCGCCCATGCGGGCGACAGAAAGACGGCAAAAAACAAAATAAACGCTAAATTTTTCATCGGGGCATTATATCACGCAAGGAAAGGGCTACCCGGGCGGGCGGCGATTAAGCGGCGAGGCGTTTGTCTTTAAGCAGCACGTGCCGGCAAGCGGTGATGGTGCGGCGGGAGACATTCACCCCATATGTGTCGGCGATTTTCTTGGACAATGCGGCGTCGGTCAGGTGGCTGGGCGAGGCCGTCAGCGTTTTTTCCAGGATTGACAGCACCACACGGCGCTGGCCCGGCATGAAATAAGAAAGCGGCACCTCTCGGTCCCACGGGGTCATGACGCTTTTCAACCCCATGACGCGGCTGATGGTGCTCGGCGCGAACTGCAGCGTGCGCGCCACGTGCCGCAATGAGATCGGCGAGAGCTTGGTGGCGTCCCGGGTGAGCAAAAAATCTTTTTGCTCTTCCAAAAGCAAATCCATCACGCGGGAAAACGCGCCTTGTTTCAAATTAGAGAGTTCAAGCAAGCCGACGAACTTGCGCAGCCGCGACGCTTCGGCGCGGTTGAGCTTGCGGTCTTTCTGCCAGCGCTTTAGGGCCGCGTGGTTTACCTCGTACATGCCGCGCGCCAAGTGCGGCGAAAAATAGGAAATGGAAAACGTCTTGTCCTGGTTTTGGATGATCTTGCCGATCAAAAGCGGCTTCGGCATATCCGTGCCCGACAAATGGGACGGGTGATAGAATTCCGCCTGAACCGACATGGTGACCACAAATTCCTGCAGCTGTTTGGCTTCGTCGAGCGTCATACCGCAAATCCTGGACACGTCCTCCAGCGATTCGCCGTTTTCGCGGTATAAAAAATGCTGCTCAAAAGCGGGTTGACCGATTTTTTGGATCAGGGCGACCAAATGTTTTTTCTGCTCGATCAGCGTTTCCGCCGAAACACCGCTGCCGCCGACAACATTGGTGTCCTGCATCTCGTAGAACTGGCCGGAAAGTGAACTGCGGCCAAACCGTTTGTAGCGGACCACCGATTGGCCGCCGGGCTTGGCGCTAACGAGTTCCTGGAAAAGAGAATCCCCCTCAACCTCGGAAAGCATTTTCGCCCATTCGGATTCGGGAAGTTGGATGGCTTGGGCCATTTTGACGCGTCCGAGCAGCACCGTGCGCTGCATGACTTTGGGGCTTAGGTTCTGCCGGAAGTTAAGATCTGCCATGCCCTATACATACAAGCAACGGCTTGGCCTTTCAAGGCTTTTTTGCAAGAGAAAATGTGTGCCCGGCAGGAATCGAACCTGCGACCCACAGCTTAGAAGGCTGTTGCTCTTCCAACTGAGCTACGGGCACAGACTTCGCATGCGCATGCGAATATCGCATGCGATGCTATCAAATCGATCTTAAAGCCCGCCTTAACAGCGTGGGCACTTGGGAAAAGGCTTTGCCGCGGTGGCTGATCCTATTCTTAAGCGCAGCGCTCATTTCTGCAAAGGTTTTTTTGAAACGCGGAACGTAAAAAATCGGATCGTACCCGAACCCCACTCTCCCTTTTATGTCCGCGGCGATCCGGCCAGAAATCCGTCCCTCGGCCAAAAACGTCTTCCCATTCGGCAAGGCCAGCGCCGCCACGCAGCGAAAGGTGGCGCCGCGCTTCGAAACGGGCGTTTTCCTCATCAAGCGCAAAACTTTGCGATTGTTGTCGATGAACGTGCAGCCGGGACCGGCGAAACGGGCGGAATAAACGCCGGGAGCGCCTTTTAAGACGTTAATAAAAAGGCCGGTATCGTCGGAAATGGCCAGACACTTGGTGCGCTTAGCCACTTCGCGCGCTTTTTTAACGGCGTTGCCCTCTATCGTCGGCTTGTTTTCGACAACGGGGCGCGTCGGCGGAAAATCTTCGAGAGTGAGCACATGCGCGTTGATGCGGGCACGCTTTAGAATCGCTTTGATCTCTTTGACTTTGTGTTTGTTGTTGGTCGCGAGAACGAGACGGGCTTTTTTCATTGCGGCAATTTACCGAGCGCTTTCTTTTGAGCCGAGATAATTTTCTTCATGCCGGCGCGGCCCAAAACCAGCATCCGCTCCAGTTGTTGACTGGAAAAGGGGTCGTTTTCCGCGGTGCCCTGCAATTCAATAAACCGCCCGTCATCGGCCATAACCAAATTCATGTCGGTCTCGGCGTCTTTGTCTTCCAGATAGCAGATGTCGAGAACGGGCTTTTGCTTAATCAGGCCCACCGAAACCGCGGCCACCTGATGTTTGATCGGCCAGCGATTCAGCAAGCCCTTCTTGTACAGACCTTTCAGCGCCAGGGCCAGCGCGATGAAGCCACCGTTAATGGACGCAGTGCGGGTTCCACCATCGGCGCGGATGACGTCGCAATCAACGGTAATGGTGAAACCGGACAAATCCGGCAAGTTTACGGCGGCGCGCAACGAGCGTCCGACCAGGCGTGAAATTTCCTGAACGCGGCCGCCGGAGGATACTTTTCCGCGGGAGGAGCGCCGGTCCCCGGCGTGCGGCAGCATCGCGTATTCAGCGGTCACCCAGCCATTGCCTTTCTCTTCGGCGTGCGGCGGGACGCTGGTGTCAACGGAAGCGGCACAAAGAACCTGGGTGTTGCCCATGGAAACGAGGCACGAACCGGCAACGTGCGGTAAATACGAAAGTTGAAATTTAAGCGGGCGAAGCGATGACGGGGATTTTTTCATGGCGGGAAGTATAGACAAAAAAAGAACCCTCACCCTACCCTCTCCCGTTTCCGGGAGAGGGTGGCCGAGCCCGAAGGGCAAGGCCGGGTGAGGGGCTCTTTTAATTAATTAAGCGCGCTGTCGCCGCGTTCGCCGGTGCGTATGCGAACCACGTCGGCCACGGTGGTGACGAAGATCTTCCCGTCGCCAATCTGTCCGGTTTTGGTCACTTTCGAGATGCGTTGAATGATCTCGTCGGCTTCCTTGTCGGAGACAACCACTTCAATTTTGACTTTCGGCAAGAGATCGACTTTGTATTCCTGCCCGCGCCACTGTTGAGCGACGCCTTTTTGTTTTCCGTGACCTTCAATTTCGGTCACCATGATTCCGGGATAGCCGGCTTTTTCAAGCTCGGCCATCACGTCGTCCAAGGAGTCCGGACGAATGACGGCTTCTACTTTTTTCATATTAGTATCCCCCCGTTTTGACGGCTGCGCCGGCCGGAGCCGATTTTTCCGACATCATAGCACCAAGGAGAGCGTGCGTTGATTTGCGGGAAACGAATTCCGGATAAGCGGTCTGGCCGTGCTCGCCGATGTCCAAGCCTTCGATTTCTTCCTGAAGGGTGACGCGCAAGCCAATGGTGTATTTGATCACGAGGAACGTAATGGCCGCGGCAATGAACACAAACGCGCCGACGGCAACAACACCCGTCAACTGGGCCATCAAGAGTTTCGTTCCGCCGCCGAACAGAAGGCCGTTACCGGTCGTGTTCGGGATGAACTGATCCTGAGCGAAGAGACCAACGCAGATGGTTCCAAACACGCCGTTGGCCAAGTGAACCGCCGTCGCGCCGACCGGGTCGTCCGCTTTGACTTTGTCAAAGAAGAGGACCGCGAAGACGACGAACACACCGGCGATACCGCCGATGATGGCGGAGCTGCCGACGCTAACAAACGCGCAGGGAGCGGTGATCGCCACAAGACCGGCCAAGCAGCCGTTGATGGACATGCCCAAGTCCGGCTTGCCCAAGAGGAGCCAGGAGGTGAAGGTCGAGGTCAGAAGAGCCATGGCCGCTGCGGTGTTGGTGGTGACAGCGATACGGGCCATGTCGCCCGGAGCCGCGGCCATCGTCGAGCCCGGGTTAAACCCGAACCAGCCAAGCCACAGAACCAGAACGCCGATGGTCGCCGAGGTCAGGTTATGACCGGGAATCGCGTTCACTTTGCCGTCTTTGCCGTATTTACCGAAGCGCGGGCCGAGGATATAAACACCGGCGAGAGCGGCCCAGCCGCCCACGGAGTGGACCACGGTCGAACCGGCGAAGTCCCACATGCCGAGTTTTGCCAACCAGCCGCCGCCCCATATCCAGTGACCGACGATCGGATAAATGAAGGCCACGAGAACCAGAGAGAAGACGATGAAGCTCATATATTTAATGCGTTCAGCCACCGCTCCCGAAACGATCGTGGCCGCCGTACCGGCGAACACGAGCTGGAAGAAGAATTTGGCCAAGAATGGAACCGTTGCCCACGCGATCGAGCCGTAAACGCCTTGGTAGGCGTCGCCCGAAAGCGGACTGTTATCGGCGCCGCCCAGGAACCACAAGCCCTGGGTGCCCATAAACCCGTTTCCATCGCCGAACATGAGTCCCCAACCGATCGCCCAAAAGGAGAGGGTGGATGCCGCAAAAACAATGAAGTTTTTGGACAAGATGTTCACGCAGTTTTTCGCCCGCGCAAAACCCGACTCAACCAACGCGAACCCCATGTTCATGAAGAACACAAGCATCGCCGCCACCAGGACCCAGATGGTGTCCAAAGCGACTTTATTGGTAAATGCAATTTCATCCAGCTTCGCAGCCAGATCAACCGCCGCTGCTTCTTCGGCCATCAAGACCGGGGAAAGCACCATCCCCAACGCTGCTACGAATAGCCCCAGCGTCACAAGCTTTTTAAACGTCTTCATTTGAGACCCCCAGTTAGGGCAAAAAAAATGCCCTTGTCCGGACCCATCAGGGTCCACACAAGAGCATCATTGCCCGAAATAAAAAAGCCCCCTCTCAACTTTGTCTTGAGAGAAGGCTTCATTGCCATCTAAAACCGCGACACTGCGGCGTGGAGAGGAAACTAGAACATTGAAGTTGAGGCCGTCAACAACTATTTTTTCAGCGCAAACGCACCCGGATCGGCAGCACAACCGACTCCATCCCCTTGAAAATCAGCTTCCGCTGGATCATGAACGCCGTTTGAGAATGCAAAAGACGGCTCCACCACGTCTCGTTTTCAAAGACCAATTGGCCGGCGAAGAACATTTTCTTCACCCACTTCTTATTGACCTCTTCGCAGAGCGTTTCCAACCCTTCCAGGGTATTGGTTTCCAGGGTCATGGCCGATTCGGCGTAAAACCCCATCTTGTTGGCCAGCTTCACGTACTTGTCCAGGTCTTCCTTAATGGAGGCCTTCAGGTTATCGATCTCCGACACGCCTTTAAACCGGTCGGTGTCGATCACGCCGACCGATAAGAACACAAGGTTTTTGAAGTGTCCCGGAAAAGCGCGGTGCAACGCCAGGATGGAATGAATACCCAGGCCGTTATACCCGGCGACCATCAAAACCGCCGCCGGCGCG
Organism: uncultured Elusimicrobia bacterium; assembly: GCA_964499015.1. GTDB lineage: Bacteria > Elusimicrobiota > Elusimicrobia > F11 > F11 > CAZCJA01. The sequence goes on along the minus strand of CAZCJA010000016.1, from coordinate 8,871 downwards.
CCGGCCTTTTTCTCCGGCGCTTGGGTCATTTCCGGAAAGGGCAGGTTGGACAAAATTTCGTTGAGATGGCTGAGCGCTTTCTGGGTCTTCGCATAGTGGCGGGACACCCACCAACAGAATCCAATCAAGGATCCTGTAATAAGGATGGTCACCCAGCCGCCTTCGCCGAATTTAATCACGATGGTGATCGCAAGGATGCTTGAGGTCAACGCCAAGGCCACAAACTGAACCAGCAGTTTCATGCCTCTGTTGTCGGCCGTTTTTTCATTAAGCCAAAGCCGGATCATGCCCAGTTGCCCCAAGGCAAACGTCACAAACACGTTGATGGAGTACATGACCACGAGGATATGCACCGACGCCTGGGTGTAATAAAGAATGGCCGCGGCCGCGACGCCGATAACCAGCACGCCGTCTTTAATGACCAGGCGCTCGCTTAAATTCTTAAAGCGATGAGGCAGCCAGTTGTCGAGCGACATGTTGGACATCGTCCGGGGACCGGCCAAGAAACCCGCCTGGGCCGCCACCATCAGGAGCGCGCCTTCGGACAACATCGTCACGAGGAAAAAGATCTGCCCCCCCGGCCAGGCGTCGGAAACCCGGTGGACGAGCGTCGCGTTAAGCGTCTGGCCGGGGACGCTTTCCACATTGTTCAGCAGGTAAGCCACCAAAATTCCGCCCGCCATGAACGCCAACGAGAAAGCCATGTACTTCATGGTCCGTTTCCCGGTGGCCACGCGGGGCTCGCGCAACAGCGGCAGGCCGTTTGAGACCGCCTCTATTCCGGTAAACGTACCGCCGCCCAAGGAAAACGCGCGCAAGAAAATGAACAGCATTCCCCCAAACCCAATGGTGGCGATCCCCTGCTGGGTTTCGGTAATGGTGTCGCCCACCAGCATGGGCAACTCCGAGCCATGGGAAAAAATCCCGTAAAAAATAACGATGCCGTGAGTAATCAGGAAGATTAAAAAAACAGGGGTGAGCAGGATGATTGATTCTTTGATTCCGCGCAGGTTCAGGATGAGCAATATGAGCAGCAGGGCCATCGACGCCGCAAACTTCCACTGCTGGTACTCCGGCGGCATAAAGCTGAAGATGGCGGCCGCGCTGGACGCCACGGAAATCGCGACCGTCAGGATATAGTCGACCAGCAGCGCGCTGCCGGCCACCAAACCCGGCACCGGGCCCAATGTTTTGGTGGACACCACATAGGCGCCGCCCCCGGACGGAAACTGCTCAATAATCTGAATGTAGCTGGCGGAGAGAATAAAGACGGTAATGGCCATGCACAGGGCGAGAAAGAGTCCCAAATGCGTGTAGGCGCCAAGCGAGCGGAACGCTTCCTCCGGACCGTAGCAGGAGGAGCTGAGCCCGTCGGCGCCCAACCCCACCCAGGCAAAAAACGCCACAAGGGAAATATTATGGAAGATGCGCGGGTCCGTCGGATCTTTGGGTTTCCCCAGCAGGATTTCTTTAAGATTCATCATGGGTGAGAGAGACGGAATAATATCACAAATACCGTCGTGACAAACATGTGGCAAAACAGAGGCAAATTGATGACAAAAAATTTCATGTTGATATTTCAGCCCATTGGGGTCATATATTCACTAGTTGTCACACACACCCAAAAACGAGCTCGGAGGACGGTATGGACACACTGAAATCAAAGGTATTGGCGATCGATGATGACGAAGCGATCCTGATGCTTTTCGACACCATCCTTCCCAAAGAAGGATTTTCAGTGGTTTCCACCCCCCGCGGCGGCACCGGCATCACCATGGCCCACGATGAAAAACCCGATTTGATTATTTTGGACTTGGGCCTTCCCGACATCCCCGGCATGGAAGTGTGCCGCGTCATGAGACAAGATCCCGCCATCCGCCACATCCCGATTTTGATGCTCACCGCGCAAAACAACGTCCAGGATAAAGTTAAAGGCTTGGAACTGGGCGCCGATGACTATTTACCGAAGCCGTTCGAACCCAAAGAATTGGTGGCCCGCATCCGCGCTATTCTGCGCCGGACTATGAACGAGCACCCCACGGAGAAAATATTGGAACGGGCGAACGTGAAAATCCTTGTGGACCAAATCATGGTGGAAGTAAACGGAGTGCCGAAAGGACGCTTAACGAGGAAGGAATTCGATTTGCTGTATGTGCTGATGAAGAAAAGCCCGCAGGTGTTGAGCCGCAGTTATTTGATTGAGACCGTGTGGGGCACAGATTACCCGGTTACCGACCGCACGGTGGATGCCACCATCAAACGCCTCCGCCAAAAACTGGAAAATGACGGCGCCGCACATATTGTAACCGTGGAAGGATTCGGCTATAAATTCGAGTAAGAGTCGTTCTTCGCCGCTGAAAGCTTCGCCGCCCGCTTGTTTTTAATCCAGTAAACCACCGCCATCGTCCCCACAATTCCAACCGACAGCAGCGTCATCGGCCCCATTATTTTCATCAGAGCCATGGTAAACCCTTTCTTACCCCCCACCAAAATTGCCTCCCACAACGCGTGCGACGCAAACGTGATGAGCGCCAGCCACGGCGCGATCCCGAGCAGGGTGCCAATCACATAATGTTTGAGGCGAATGGCGGAGAGGCCCAGCGCGTAGTTGGCAATAATAAAAGGAGGGACGCCCAACAGCCGCAAGACGAACACGGTGCGAATGCCCTCGGTGCCGGCCAGCCGGTCGAGCGCCTTAAGCTTTCCCTGAAGCATCCGAGCTACCGCGTCGCGCGCGAACAAACGCGTGATCACAAAAGCGACGGTCGCGCCGATGGTGCAGGCGGCGATATTAAGCGGAAGCGCCACCCAGAACCCGAACAGGACGCCGCCCGCAATCGGGAACACGGTGATGGGCAAGCCCAGCACCGCGAGAATGAACAAACCGTAAAAAACCGGCAGGCTCCACGGGCTGTGGCGCGCGCCTTCAACGGTGCGGATGAGCCCTTCGAAAGTGACGTAATTGCGCAGCGGAGAAAAAGCGGTAACACCAATGACCATCAGCATGACGGACAGACCGACAACCAGGCGCAACCACGTCTTCTTTCGAATCCGATTCACTGGCAGTTGCTATCGCAGCTCTTTATGATGCGGAGGGCTTGTTCGACGTGAGACGTCGGATTGAATTGAGAATTAAATACATCTTGAACGATGCCGCTTTTATCAATGATATAGGTGACTCGCCCTGGAATCATCCCCATCGTCGTAGGAACACCGTAGAGGGACCGGACTTTGTTTCCGGTATCGCTCAAGAGAAGAAACGGCAGGCGGTATTTGGCTGCAAACGCGCGGTGCGACTCCGGCGAATCGGAGCTGACACCCACAACCTCCGCGCCGGCGTCTTTGAAAACCTCGTAGTGATCGCGGAACGCGCAGGACTCGGCAATACAGCCGTAGGTGTCGTCCTTCGGATAAAAGTAGAGGACAATACAGCGCCGGCCGACCAGGCTGCCCAAACTCACCATCCCCCCATCCTGGGATTCGAGGGTGAAATCAGGCGCCTTGTCGCCGACGCTAACTTTCGATTTACCGAAGAGTTTTCTAAACAGAACTAGTTCTTGTTCGGCTGAGGTGTAATGCGCAGATACGGCTTCACGGCTTTATAGCCTTGCGGAAAGAGCTTCTTAATTTCCGCTTCGTCCTGAAGCGCCGGAACGATGATCACGTCGCCGCCCTGCTTCCAGTTCACGGGCGTCGCCACTTTGTGCTTGTCGGTGAGCTGCAGCGAATCGATAACGCGCAAAATCTCATCGAAATTGCGTCCCGTCGCGGCCGGATAGGTGATGGTCAAACGGACTTTTTTGTTCGGATCGATAATGAACACCGAGCGCACCGTGAAGGTGTTGTCCGCGTTGGGGTGGATCATTCCGTAAAGGTTGGCGACTTTTCTGTCGGCGTCGGCCAAAAGCGGAAAGTTCAGTTTGCAGTTTTGGGTCTCTTCGATGTCTTTCTTCCAGCCGTGATGGTCGGCGATTTTATCGACGGAAAGTCCAATGGCTTTGACATTGCGCTTATCGAATTCCGCTTTCAAGTTGGCGACCATGCCGAGCTCCGTGGTGCAGACGGGCGTGTAGTCTTTCGGGTGCGAAAAAAGAACCACCCAGTTGCTGCCGGCCCACTGGTAAAAGTTAATGGGTCCGTCGGTTGATTCCTGTGTGAAGTCGGGCGCTGTGTCGCCCAGTTGCAGATGCTTTGATTCCACTGTCATGATGTTCTCCTTCTATTCTCTTTTAAACTTTTGGAGGTGGCGGGAATTGAACCCGCGTCCGATGGGAAGCCCATGATGCCACTACAGGTTTAGTCTTGCATTGTTCTCGCGGAGCCGTTGTCGCTAGACAGAACCACGACACCGCCAGCCTCGTTTTATTTAGGCCTTAGTTGACGAGACGCGCCACTAAGACCGATCCCGGTCATGACGTCCTGACCCCGGTACCGGGCGTCCCAGGCAGAACGTCACAGCGTATTAGGCTGCGAGTGCTAACTCAGTGTTAGCGTTTATGTGTTTGTAGCCGACTTTTTAACGGAGCGGTCGACCAACTCCGACCTGCGACAGTCACGTTCTTAACCACCGTCGAAACCATGTCACCCCCGAAAAATGGGGACGTCATCTTATCTCTTACGGCGAAAGAAATCCTTGAGGAGCCGCGCGCTTTCGGCGGCGAGGACACCCTTTATAACGGTCGGACGGTGATTAAGTTTCTTGTTTGGGATCACATCCACCACCGACCCACAGGCGCCCATTTTGTCATCGCTGGCGCCATAAACCAGAACCGGCACCCGCGCCTGCACGATCGCGCCCGCGCACATCGCGCAGGGTTCCTTGGTCACATACAAAACAGTCTCCAGCAACCGCTCGTTTTGCAGAAGGCGCGCTCCCTCCTGCAGCACCAGGATTTCCGCGTGGGTCGTCGGGTCGCGGCGGGTTTTGGTCAGGTTATAGGCCTGCGCGATAACCTTGCCGTCGTGCGTGAGCACGGCGCCGACCGGAACCTCACCGGCCTCGGCCGCTTTTTTGGCCAGGACCAAGGCCAGTTCCATGGGTTCGAGAGTGATGGTGCGCGCGGCGGTCATAAATTAGGGTTGGACGGTTTTCTTGCGGCGGATCAGGACCAGATTGCGCAGATAGATAAAAACGCCGACACAATTACCGAGAATGAACACCGGGTCTTTAATGTGAATGGCGTAAATTAAAAGTCCGATGCCGCCGGCGATGCTCAGGTACCAAAAACTATCGGGGATATAGGATTCTTTTTTAATTTCGGAGGCGATCCATTGGACCGCGAAACGCAGGAAGAAACAAACTTGGGCGAGAAAGCCGAACACCATCCAACCGTCGATGCTGCGCATGAGGACCTCGCAAAAAATTTGTGCCCAATAGGATTCGAACCTATGGCCTTCTGCTTCGTAGGCAGACGCTCTTCCAGCTGAGCTATGGGCACGTTAAAGACTGTCGGGGACAGGGCGCTGATTATATTCAAAAAAACCCGCTTTCCCAGACGTAATTTTCACGACGCGAACAGTGCGCAAGCAATAAAGCCAAAAGGCCCCCTTCCCCTTAAGCATAAGGCCTCCAGGCGCGCCGCGCGACGACCGCAGCCAACGCGCACACGGCCAGTAGAGTTGAAACGAAAGGGCCCGTCGGCAAATCGAAATGGAACGACAAAATAAATCCGGCCAACGTGGCGCCTGTTGTTATGCAAAAAACGGAAATAATCAGCGGTTTGAGCTTGTTCGTCAGCGCGAGCGATGCGACCGCCGGCATCAACAAATATGAAAAGGCGAGCAGAACGCCGAACAGATGGATTCCCAACGTCATCCCGGCGGCAAAAAGCGCGTAAAACACGGCGTCCCACGCCCCCAAAGAAATTCCGCTAACCTCTGCCGACAATCGATCGAACGAAAGCCAGACCCAGCGGTGGAACCAGGCGCCCAACACGGCGGCGGTCATCGCCACCAGCGCGATACCCTCCCACACTTCCTTGGCCCCGAGAGTTAAAACGTTGCCAAAGAACACATTCATTGTATGCGCCTCTCCCCACGGGGCCTTGGAGAGGATCAGAACGGAGAAACCGGCCCCCAGAACATACAGGCATGCCACCATGGCTTCGCGCGGCAATCGGGACGCCCGCTCAAATCGCGATAAAAGCACCAGGCCCGCGAACACCAGCGCCACGGCAACACCCAGCGAACCCCCATGCCCGATCAAAATACCGACGACAGCGCCCAGCGCCGCCAGCTGTGCGATCGATAATCCGGCAAACGCCACGCGGCGCATGAGCACGAACAACCCCAGCAACGCCACGGCATTGCCGGCCAACAGGCTGGCGGCCAAGGCCGTGCGCATGAACGAAAGTTCGAATAAATTCATTGCGGGGCCACCCAGCGGACGCCAGCGGTTTCCTGATGAATGAAATTTATTCCGTACAGCTCGTCGAGTTTTTTTGTCTTTACCAATTCGTCGGGCGTGGCCGTGATCACGGCGCCGTTCTTAAAAAGAAGGATTTTATCGGCGAAGTTAAGCGGGATATGAAGGGTGTGAGTGACGATCAAAAGGGTCAGGTTTTTTTTGGCATGAAGTTTCTTAACGAGCGCCAAAAAATCCTGTTCCACGGCAACGTCCAAGCCGCGCGTGGGTTCGTCCAAAAGCAAAACGTCCGGCCGGCGTGAAATCGCCTGGGCCAAAATCGCGCGCTGGCGCTGCCCGCCCGACAGGGTTGAAAACCGCGTTTCCGCCAACGCCGCAATGTCCGTGCCGTCCATCGCCTCGTCGATCGCCGCGCGATCGATCTCGGACAAACGGCCAAAAATATTTTGCGAGCGCGCGGCCAACGACACCACTTCCCGCACCGTCAGCGGCCAATACAAATTCAAATCGTCGATTTGCGGGACATAAGCGAAGCGCTGGGAGCGATCAATGGCAAGGTCGCCGGCGCGCGCGGGCAGAAGCCCCAACACACCGCGCAAAAACGTGGTTTTGCCGGCCCCGTTGGGGCCGACAAGTCCCACCACGTCCCGCGCGCGAATGTCGCACGTGATGTTTTTCAACACCGGCGCGCGGCCGTAGCCAAGGTCAACGTTTTTAAAATTGATCAATTCTTTCCCGCGTGCAGCGCGTTAAGAATCGTGGAGATGTTGTAATCAATCGCGTCCTGATATTTCTGGTTTTTCCCTTGTGCGCCCGGAAAAAGCGCCAGCGACAGAATCTGCGCGCCGGTTTCCTTGGCGATAAAGGCCGCCGTCTGTTTTTCGTACCACGGATCCATGAAAATCAGGCCCACTTTCCTCGCCTTCATGAGCTTGATCAACTCCGCGGTATGCGCGGCGGTCGGCGGGATGCCGGGCTTGGGTTCCATTTCCCCGGCCGAAACCAAACCGAAGCGCTCGGCGAAATAAATCCAGTCGCGGTGGTAGCTGACGAACGCGGTCCCTTTGTAGGGAGCCAGCCGGTTTCCCCACACGCGCAAACGCTCCTCGATGTCTTTTTCAAACTCAACGGCGCGCGCCGAAAAATGCCCGGCGTCCGCCGGCGCCAACGCCGATAATTTTTCGGCGATAAGCTTCGCCACCAAGACGGCGTTCTTCGGATCGGTCATGAAGTGCGGATTGCCCTGAGGATGGACGTCGCCCATGGAACGATTGGGGTTCGACGGCACTTCCAAGGGCTTGACCACCTCGGACGCGTCGATGAAGCCCGACCCACCCGGCAAAATATTTTTGTTCCGGGCGTTCTGGACCAACAGCGGCGCCCAGCCCACTTCCAGTTCGAACCCCGTTTGGATGAACACGTCGGCCTTGGTGAGCTTAACGACGAGTGACGGCTTGGCTTCGACGAAATGCGGATTTTGAAACCCTTTCGAAAGGCTTTCCACCTTCACCCGGTCGCCGCCGATTTGCTGAACAATATCGGCGAGGTCCGTGGTGGTCGTGACGACGTTAAGCGGACGCTCTGCCCCCCCACTTACGTGGGGAAGCAAAGCGACCAATCCGGCAAAAAGAACTTTTTTTAGCGTCATTTTTCCGCCTTAGAACGGGTGCGCGCCATGCGGGCCGATCACCACCGTCCATTGGAAATATCCAATATGCTCATGGTTTTCCGCTGTCGGAAGATCTTTATACACGTACTGCAAACGGTACCGGTTGAACTCCGATGCGTTGAACGTAATATACGGAGCCACGGCACGCGTCACCATCAATTCGTGACGGCTTTCAGGATCTTCCACATAATCGCCGCGGACGCCGAAACGCCACTGGCGCGCCGCCTGTAGTTCCATGTATGAATATCCACCGAAGCTGTTGACCGTTGCGGCTTCTTCAGTGACCGCGCTTGTGAAGAAGTCGGTTTCCTCAACAAGCTTGCGCTCGGAAAACAGCGCCTCCGTTCTCCAGATAAAGGATTTATACAACCCTTCCTGGGCCGGACGCCACCGGAATGTCAGGTCAAGTCCGTGCATTTTACGCTGTTCCATATCTTTGGGTTGATGCAAGGCGCCGGAAATCCCGAGCTCCACGTTCGCCGAATCGGTGACATCCTTAAAAAAACGCAAACGGCCGACGTGCGCGAAATTGCGGATCGTGCGCGGCGCGTCCTCTTCATCTTGGTGCACGGCCACCGTCACAACGTTACCGTTGTCATCGGTGATCTCCGTGGTAATCGGCTCTTCATCATGATGGTGATCCTCACCCAATCCGTTCAAGAAGGCGTAAGAAACTTCAGTAAAGATATCGAACGGGGAGAAGATGCGGCTGAGTTCAAGCCCGGTGTCGTTCAGTCCCTCCTCACCCAGGAAGCTCTCCAGGGCCAGCGGCCGGTCCACCTGCGGCAGCTCGTGCGTGTGGATCATGTTCAAGCGGCCGAAGTTGGCATAAAACTTG
>CAZCJA010000015.1:0-36390 GCA_964499015.1 uncultured Elusimicrobia bacterium | reverse complement strand
CCTTAACCAATTCCACCCAGCGCAAAGCCACTTCGCGCAACGCGGCCATTGTCGCGGCTCAGTACGAAATGCTCTCCATGATCAAAGGCATCGACTTGGAAGGTGGCATCCGCGTGGAAAAAGCCATCGAAACCGATTCCGTTCTGCAGACCAAAATCAACGCGGCCATCAAAGGCGCCGAGATCGTCAAGTCTGAGTGGACCAACGACGACGGCTGTTTGGTCACTTTGCGCCTCGATAAAAAACGCCTCGAAGAAATGATGGGAGTCAAATTCAAGTAAATGAAGCCGGCGACCCTCGCCTGCGCTTTTTTACTGCTCGTTTCCTGCGCCGGAAAAACCCAGCTAAAGGTGGGGAAGACTGACCACGGCGAAGTGGTCGAGGCCGAAGGTGTGGCTCCGTACAATTCGGCGGATTTATTGGCCAGCAAGCGCGCCTCTCTCGTCGATGCCCAGAAAAACGCGGTGGAAAAAGCCGTCGGCGTGTTCGTTTCGGGGAAAACCTTCGTCGAAAAGTCCGTGGCCATCGAGAACAACATCCTCGCCAAAACCGAAGGCTACATAAAGAAGTACGACGTCCTCAAAGACTGGAAAGAGGGCGATTTTTACCACACGAAAATCCGCGCGCTGGTTTCGCTGAAGGACTTGGAGAAAGATTTAAACGATATGTCGCTTCTTCAGGCGCCGGAGCTCAGCCGCCCGCGCGTGCTGGTCCTGCTCGCGGAAAAAATCCAGAAAGACGTGGTCGACGAAAAGCCCGCCTCCGCCGCCATGCAAAAACAGCTTTCCGACAACGGATATGTGGTCCTTCTGTCGACCGGGGAGGCCGCGGCGGATTTATGGATCAATGGCCAGGCGACCGCCCACCCGTTTCAGTCCGAGGGATTGGGCGGTTTTGTTTCGTACCGCGCGCGTCTGACCGTGGACGCCGTCCGGGCCAATTCACACAAGGCCATTGTGTCCGTGACCAAAGAAGCCAGCGGCTTGGGCGGCAACGCGGAGTTGGCCGGGCTTAAAGCGCTGGAAACCGTCGGCAATCTGGTCGGCGAAGAACTGGCCAAACAGTTGGCCGAGAATTGGTCCAACAAGAAAGCCGTTTTTCTGTCCATCGAAGGCGTCGCTTCGTTTGCCGAGGTGGACCGTCTGAAAAAACACGTGGCCGCCCAGCCGGGTGTTAAAGATTTGGTTTTGCGCACTTACGACGAGGGCATGGCGCAGTTTGAGGTGGAGCTCGGCGGCATAACGTCGGAAGAGCTCGCATCGCGTTTGGACGCCAGTCAGTCGCAGCTGCTGAAAGTGATCGAAGCCCAGCCGCAAACAATCCGGTTTACCACGAAAAAATGAGAAGGTTGCGGCTCCTCGCAATGACGCCGTTGCTGGCAATCGCCGCGTGCAAGGTCGCGCCGCCCAAGCCGCCGCTGGTCGAAACCATCGCCATCCTTCCGTTTGATAACGAATCCAACGACGTCAACGCCGACACGATCATGCAGACCTACGTCTTTCTCGCGATGAGTCAATCCGCCTACCGCACCTCGGATATTAAAGACGTGAACGACAAGCTGGCCAAGAACGGCGTTGTCGACGGCGGGCAACTTCCGGCCCTTGACCCCGTCAAAATCGCCAAAGATCTGAACGTCCAGGCGCTCATGTACGGCTATGTGGAAAGTTTCGGCTACGTGAACATCGGTATTTACGCGGAACGAAAAGTGCGTCTAGGACTCAAAATGGTGGACGGACAAACCGGCCAAACGCTGTGGGAAAACACACAGACCGCCGCCGATCGCAAATTCGCGCTGGATAAGGAAGAAGCCCAAAAGAATTTTTTGCAAGGATTGGGAAACCAGCTGACCGACAAATTGTTCAATTCGCCACTTGAGGAAGAGGCCAAGCTGGCCACGATCAAAACGCTTTCCTCGCTGCCGGGATTTCGGTTTAATGGTTTTCCCGATTCAAAGGGAAAGGGCGTCAAAGATTTCATTAAAAGCCGCAATAAATAGAAGCAAGGAGGAACTCATGTTTTCACGCGTCTTGTCCTGTGCCGTTGCATCCGTTTTCTTGTTGGGCGCTTGCGCGCCTGGAACCAAAATCCGCCAGAAGCAGTCGACCACCGTCAATGAAACGGAGAAAGTCGAATCCAAATACACGGGCCCGAAGCGCCGCATCGGCGTGATCGCGTTTGAGAACAAAGCGCCGTACGCGCAAGCGCGGATTGGCCAGACCGCGACCGACATCATCATCACCGAACTCACCAAGACCGGTAAATTCATCGTCGTTGAACGCGACAAACTGGACAAACTCCTGGACGAGCAGAAGCTCGGCCAAACCGGCGCGATTGATGCCGCCACCGCCGCGCAAGTGGGCAAGATCCTGGGGCTGAATGCGATCTTGACCGGCAGCGTTTCCCAGTTCGGCGTTAAATCGGAAGGCAAAGATTTCATCGTCACCCAAAGCAAACAGCAAATCGTCGAATGCACGGTGGATATTCGTGCGGTCGACGCCGAAACGGGCCAGGTTCTCTTTGCCGATTCCGGCAAAGGCGTGGTGCGTAAATCGAGCGGCAAAGTGCTGGGCATGGGCAACCAATCGAAATACGACGAGACGCTGGAAGGCGAAGCCCTGCGCGCCGCGATCGTTAAGTTCATGGACAATCTGACGTCGCAGGTGAACAAGAAACAGTGGTCGTGCCGCGTGGCCGCCGTTGAAGACGGCAGCATCTATTTAAATGCGGGCGAAGAGTCCGGCCTCGAAGTGGGACAGAAGCTGAAAGTTTTCTCGCAGGGCAAAGAAATCAAAGATCCGACCACGGGCCTCGTGCTCGGCCGTACCGAAAAAGAAATCGGCGTTCTGAAAGTACAGTCGTACTTTGGCGAAAACGGCGCGGTCGCGACGGTGATTTCCGGGCAAACGCCGGCGGCGGGTGCTCTCGCGCGGCTCTCTGAATGAAGGACGTCCTCCTTCTTCACGGTTATAACGTCACCTCCACAAAAACGTACGGCGTCCTGCCGCAGCGTTTAAAGTCGCTCGGCTACAAAGTCAAAAACGTTTACTTAAGCAAGTACGTTACCCTCGACGATGATTTGACGCTCGCCGACATTGTCCGCGGCTTCCAGGCGGCGCTCGTCGACGTGTACGGTCCCAAATTCGAATCCCAGGAATTCGCCTGTATCACGCATTCCACCGGCGGCTTGGTCGCGCGCGCGTGGATCGATACGTATTACGGCGCGAAGATGAAAGCCCTGCCGATGACGCACTTAATCATGCTCGCTCCGCCGACCAATGGTTCGCGCCTGGCCAACCTCGGCAAATCCAAACTCAGCCGCCTGCGTTCCATTTTGGGCGTTGAGCCCGGCTTGCGGATTCTGGACGATTTGGAATTGGGCAGTGCGTTTCAGTGGGACTTAAATTCCTCGTGGATGCGCAAGAAACTTCATCACGCCGATGGTTTTTATCCGTTTGTGATCACCGGCCAGTGGGTGGACAAAAAAATGTGGGACGTGCTGGCGCCGGCCACCTACGAGCGCGGCTCCGACGGCGTGGTGCGCGCGGCCGCCGCCAATTTGAACATGCAGAAGTTCACCATTCACTCCAATGGCGCCAAACCTTTGCATGAAGTCATGCAGGCCGTGGCTTTCTATGTCGCCCCAAAAACGGCGCACACCGGCGACGATTTCGGCATCATGATGGGCGTGCCCGCGAAAGGAGGCCACGCGGTTCTTTCTGCGATAGACGCCGCGCTGCAGGTGAAAGACCGTAAATCCTACGTTGCACTCGAAACGGATTTTGCTTTGAAGACGCGCGAGGTGCAAAACAACGAACTCTTTTACGACGGCTCGCCGCTTAACCGCTATTGCCAGCTTGTTTTCCGCATCACCGACGACTCGGGCAATAACCTTACCGATTACGCGATCGAGTTGATCGACGGAGACCGCCGCGGCGACAAATTGCCAACCGGTTTTGCCGGCCATCATCACCGCAACGAAGCGCGGCCCGAACGGTTTATTTTCTATTTGAACTGGGATTTGTTGGCGAAGGTGCCGGGCGGGAAGCTCGGTTTCCGCGTGAACGCGGCCACGGGCACGACGCTCGTGGAATATCCGGTTTTTGAATTTTTGGGCTCGGTGTCGGACGTCTCGATGTTCCTAAAACCCAACCAAACGACGTTCGTGGACGTGGTGCTTAAGCGCCGCCTGAACAAAAACGTCTTCCGCCTGACCAAGAACCTGTCCTACCAAAAGATCGACGGAAAAGCCGGAGAGGAGTGGATTGGCTAAACGGCGTCAGCCGTGTATTCGAGAGAATCGTAGCCGGTAATTTTTGCTTTCACGAAGCGCCCGCCGCGCGCCGCGCTTTGCGGTAAGCGTACAATCGCGTCGATCTCCGGCGCTTCCAGGCGCGTGCGTCCCACCACCGTGTCGCCTTCCGTGTCTTCGATGATGATGGTTTCCGTTGAGCCAATGCGTTTGATGCCTTGTTTGTGCGCGGTGTCGAAGTACGAGGCTTGAATGGTTTCCTGCCGCGTGTTTTTCACGTCATCGGGAATTTGTTCCTTCGAAACGCCGGCCGGTGTGTTCTCCTCTTGTGAATAAGTAAACGCACCGAGGTAATTAAAGACGCCGTCTTGAACAAATTTATTGAGCTTCTCGAATTGGGCGTCGGTCTCGCCCGGATAACCGACGATGAACGTGGTTCTTAAGGACGCCTTCGGCAATTTGGCGCGGATGTTGTCGACGAGTTTGCGCAGGTCGGTCTCGCCCATGTGGCGCTTCATGCTCATGAGAATGTCGTTGTCGATGTGTTGGAGCGGCATGTCGAGATAGGGGAAAATTTCCGGCGACTCGGCCATCACGTTCAGCACTTCCGGCGTCATCGAATACGGATGCATGTACATGAGGCGGATCCAGCGCACGCCGCTGACGTCACGCAATTTCGCCAAGAGTTGAGCGAGCTTCTTCTCACCGTAAATGTCCTTGCCCCATTCGCCGGTGTCTTGGCCGATCAGAACCAGTTCCTCGATTCCCTTGGCCACGAGAGCGTGAGCTTCGCGCAGAATAATGGCTTCGGGACGGCTCTGCAGTCCGCCGCGGAGTTTGGGGATCACGCAGAAGGAGCAAGGATGGCTGCAGCCTTCCGAAAGCCTTAAGTAGGCCATGGGGCCTTTGGTCGAGAGTTCGCGGATGGCGTCGGGGTCGGTGAGGCCTCCCGGATCGCGCCGATCGAGGAAGCGGGAGCGGGGTTGCTCGATCAAATCGGGGATTTGGGCCAGCTGTCCGGTGCCCAAAAAGGCGTCCACTTCAGGCAGTTCTTCCATCATTTCTTTGCCGTGCTGCTGGACCATGCAGCCGGAAACGATTAGTTGTTTCGCGCCGGTTTTGTACTTGGCGGCTTCCAAAATAGCTTGTACTGATTCCTTTTTGGCAGCGTCAATAAATGAGCAGGTGTGGACGACGATGGTGTCGGCGTCGTCTGGACTGTCCGTAACGGCATAGCCCTTTTTTTTCAAAAGACCCGATAGGTTCTCGGTGTCATTCGTATTTTTGGCACAGCCCAAGGTGATGATGGATACTTTTTTCATGAAAGGACGCCCATCTTACCACAGAAGGCTCAAGCCCAGACGGAGCGGTTTGTGGTAAGATTCCGTCGATGGGCACCAAGGAGACAGCATGCACGGCATAATTCTCGCGGGTGGCTTCGGAACGCGCCTGCGCCCTCTCACAATCGACTTCCCCAAACCCATGGCTCCCGTCGCCAACAAGCCCATGATGGAGCATGTTGTCCAACTGTGCAAAAAGCACAAGTTCACCGACCTGCTTTCCATGCTGCACTACTCGCCCGACGTCATCAAAAAACACTTTGAAAGCGGCAAAAACTGGGACGTGAAGATGTCCTATTTGCGTCCGGACTCCGATCTCGGCACCGCCGGCTGCATCCGCTACGCCTCGTCTATGCCGGAGCACAGTTATCTTCTGCAGGAGCCGTTCATTGTCATTTCCGGCGACGTCCTGACGGACATCGATCTCACCAAAGCCTGGAAAGCGCATAAAGATAAAAACGCCGCGGCCACCGTCGTGCTCACGCGGACCAGCAAACCGCTCGCGTACGGCGTGGTCATCACCGAAGAAGACGGCAAGATCGTCCGCTTCCTGGAAAAGCCGACCTGGGGCGAAGTTTTCTCCGACACCATCAACACCGGCATTTACATTTTGAATCCGGAAGTGGTGAAACTGATTCCGGAAGATCAGGATTTCGATTTCTCGAAAAATTTATTCCCGAAAATGATGGAGCTGGGCTTCCCGTTGTACGGATACATCGCCGAAGGCTACTGGAAAGACGTCGGCGACTTGACCGAATACCGAATGGCCCACATTGATATTCTCGACGGTAAAGTTGACGTGAAACTGGACGGCGAGCCGCTGGCCGGACAGCCGGGCGTGCACGTCGGCGAGAACTGCGAAATTGAGCCGGGCGTCAAATTTGAAGGAAAAGTGGTGATCGGGAAAAATTGCCACATCGCGCAGGGCGCGGAGATTACCCGCTCGGTGATCGGCAACAACGTGCGCATCGGTCCGGGCGCGAGTATCCGCAAGTCCGTCGTCTGGGACCGTTCGCTGATCGGCTCCGAAGCGGCGCTGCGCGAAGCGATCGTCGGCCGCGGCGTGCGCGTCGGGCCAAAAGCGCGCATCGAAGTGGGCGCGGTGGTGGCCAACCGCTGCGAAATCGGCGCCGAAGCGGTGCTGAAGCCCAACGTGAAAATGTGGCCGGAAAAAGTTTTGGAAGCGGGTTCTGTTCTTTCCTCGTCGCTGGTGTGGGGCGAACGCTGGAACTCGGCCTTGTTCGGCACCGCGGGCATCACAGGCCTGACCAATATCGAAGTCACGCCGGAATTCGCGGCCAAGCTCGGCGCCGCGTACGGCGCTTTCTTGGGGCCGGGCGCGTATGTGATCACCTCGCGCGACGCGCACAAGGCGAGCCGCCTGATCAAACGCGCGATCATTTCGGGCTTGCTCTCGAGCGGCGTGCGTGTGGGCGATTTGCGCATGGTCCCCGTGCCCGTCGTCCGTTACGAAATGGGCAAGGAAGGTGAAGTCGGCGGCGTGCATTTGCGCCTGTCTCCGTTCGACGCACGCCAGATCGACATCCGCATTTTCGACCGCGACGGCAACGATTTGCCGACGAAAAAAGAGAAGGCCATCGAGCAATTGTTCATGCGCGAGGACTTCAAACGCGCCGCCGTGGCCGACGTGGGCGAACTGTCCGTTCCGCCGCGCGCGCAGGAATATTATCGCACCGGATTTTTGAAGCACATCAATGCGCCGGTGCTCAAACACCGCAAATTTAAAGTGGTCATTGACTATTCGCACTCGGCGGCCTCGATGATTTTCCCGGACTTGCTGGGCGAGATGGGCATCGAGAGCGTGGCGTTGAACGCGCACACATCCACCACGCGTTTCCCGCGCACCGAAGCCGAATTCAAGCGCGCCTTGGAGGAATTGTCGAACATCGTCACCACGCTGAAAGCCGATGCCGGCTTCTTGATGGACAACGGCGCCGAAAAGCTGTTCATGGTGGACGAGAAGGGCCGCGTTATTCCGTCGGAAGAAGCCTTGGTGGTGGTGGGCCTTTTAGGCTTGCAAACCTCCGAGCAAAAAGTGATCGGCTATCCGGTCCGGGCGAGCGCGCTGTTGGAGGAGCTGGCGGTCATGCGCGGTGCCACTGTTTTGCGCACGCCGATGAATCCACGCTACATTTTGGAATACGCGCGCAAGCCCAACGTGAACTTCCTCGGCGACGCCGAAGGCGGCTTTATTTTCCCCGAATTTCAGCCGGCGTTCGACGCGATGTTCGCGGTCGCGCGGATTTTGGAATTGATGGCGGGCCAAAACACGACCCTCGCCAAAGTGTGGGATTCCCTGCCGCGCAAGATCCATATCATGCACCGGCGCGTGCCGTGCGCGTGGGGCCAGAAGGGCCAGGTGATGCGTTTAGCGCAGGTCATTAACGAAAAGCAGAAACTCGAACTCATTGACGGGGTCAAAATACATTTTGTAGACGGCTGGGCGCTGGTTCTGCCCGACGGAAACGAAGCCTACTGCCACGTGTGGGCCGAAGCGAAGACGGAGCGCGGCGTGCGCAAGATTGCGGACGAGTACGCGGCCAAAGTGGAAAAGTGGCAGATGCCCGGTTACGCGGAGCTGCCGCGCCGGCGCAAAATAAAGCCGCCGAAGATTTCACCGGACAAAACAACGGAAAATAAAAACGCATGAAAATAGTTTCAGTCGCCAATCAAAAAGGCGGCGTGGGCAAAACCACGACCTCCATTAACCTCGCGACCGCGGTGGCGCTGGCCGGCGTGAAAACGCTGCTCATCGACATTGATCCGCAGGCCAACGTCACCTCCGGCCTCGGCGTGGAGAAGGCGAGCGTGGAAAACAGCGTGTACGCGGCGCTGATCGGCAGCCGCCCCTTGCGTGAATTGATCGTGCCGACTTCGGTCGAAAATTTATCGTTGATTCCGTCGGGAGTGGACTTGGTCGGCTCAGAACTGGAACTGGCTTCGTTGCCGGACCGCGAGCGCCGCTTGAAAGACGGTCTTGGCACGGTCGCCCATGAATTTCAATTTGTGTTTCTCGATTGTCCGCCGTCGCTGGGGCTGGTCACGTTGAACGCGTTTGTCGCCTCGCAATCGGTTTTGATCCCGTTGCAATGCGAATACTACGCGCTCGAGGGGCTTACCCAGCTTGTGCGTACCATCGACTTCATCAAAGAACGTTTTAACCCCACCCTCGGCATCGAAGGTATTTTGTTCACCATGTTCGACGGCCGCTCGAACTTGGCGCGCCAGGTAAAAGAGGAAGTGGAAAAACATTTTTCAACCAAGACGTATCGCACGCTCATTCCGCGCAACGTGCGCTTGGCGGAAGCGCCCGGTTTCGGCAAGCCCGGCGTGATTTACGACCCGCAATCCGTGGGCGCGCGCGCGTACAAGCTTTTGGCCGACGAATTTTTGCAGAACAACAAAGTGAGCGACTACCGGATCGGTGAAAATGTGTCGGCCACGACGGCGATGGCGGGGGTGAACTAAAATGGCGCACAAAGCACTGGGACGCGGACTTGAAGCGCTTTTTTCGGCGTCGCCGTCCGCCGCAAAGCCGGATGTAAAAGCGGCGGTGCAAACCGCAGCGTCCGTGGCGTCGTCGCACGACGTGCGCGATATCGCCGTTGCCAAAATTAAACCGAACCGCCACCAGCCGCGAACCGAATTTAACGAAGACGCACTCCAGGACCTGGCCGAATCAATCAAGTCTCATGGCATCGCCCAGCCGCTGGTGATCACCGAAACCGCGGTCCTCGGCGAATTCGAGCTGGTCATGGGTGAGCGCCGCTTGCGCGCCGCCAAAATGGCGGGTTTGGAAAATGTGCCGTGCGTGGTGCGCAAACTCACCAATCGCGAACGTTTTGAATTGGCGCTCATCGAAAACATCCAGCGCGAAGATTTAAACGCGATGGAAGAAGCGCTTGCCGTCGACGGACTCATGAAAGAATTTAGCCTGACTCAGGAACAAGCCGCCACCGCGCTCGGCAAGAGCCGTTCCGGCGTGGCGAATGTGCTGCGCTTTCTGCGCTTGCACGATAATGTCCAGGCCGCGATCCGCTCCGGCGAGATCACCGAAGGCCACGCCAAAATTCTGGCCGGCGTACCCGAGCATTCGGAGCAGTTGCGCCTGATGAAGCAGGTGATCAAGGAAAATTTAAGCGTCCGCCAATTGGAAGCGCTCATCCAAAACCAAAACATTCCGACCAAGGGCAAGAAAGCCGTTCTGCGCAAAGAGCCGTCGGCCGAAGTGAAGCGTTACGAAGAAGAATTTCAGCGTATTTTAGGCCGTCGCGTGGAAATTCAGAACTCCGGCAAAAAAGGCTGGATGAAGTTCGCGTTTTACTCGCCCTGGGATTTGGACATCCTCTGCAAGCGTCTCGGCCTCATCAAAGACGAACAAGCCTAAGCCTTCCCATCGCGTGAGCCCTCTCGACGCGGCCGTCCAAAAAGAAATCCTGGCCAAACTTTTCTCGTGGTACAAAAAGAAAGGCCGCCACGACATGCCCTGGCGCAAAACCACCGACCCGTACGCCATTCTTGTTTCTGAATTCATGCTGCAGCAGACCACGGTCGCCACGGTGCGCCCGTACTACGATCGCTTCCTGGACAAATTTCCGACGCTGCAGGGCTTGGCCAACGCGCCGCTCGGCGATGTGCTGGCGTTGTGGTCGGGCTTGGGTTATTACGCGCGCGCCCGCAACTTATGGTCGGCGATGAGCGCGGTGGAAAAAGAACACGGCGGAAAAATTCCCGAGAGCGCGGACCATTTAATGGAGTTGCCCGGCATAGGCCCGTACACCGCCGGCGCCATTTCCACGATCGCTTTCAATCGCCCCGCTTCGATCCTCGACGGAAATATCATCCGTGTGATGATGCGGCTCTTGGCCATCGAAGACGATCCGAAAATGAAAGTGGTCCAAGCAATTCTTAAGAAAACCGTTTTTGAATTGTCCGCGGCGTCGTTGGGCAAGCGCAAGCCGTCGCCCATATTGAAGCTCGGCCCGCGCGATTTAAGTTTGGCGCTGATGGATCTGGGCGCGACCATCTGCACGCCGCGCTCGCCAGCCTGCGGTGACTGTCCGCTCAGCAAAAATTGCCTCGCGTTCAAATACGGAAAGCAGGAAGCCATTCCCCCGGGCGAGGCCAAGATCGACCGGCCGACCGTTCGGCGCCTGCATGCGGTTGTTTTTCACGCGCACAAATATCTAATGGGCCGCCGGCCGGAGGGCGGGCTGTTTGGCGGGCTGTGGGAGTTCATCGGCGCCGATGCCGAGCCCAGCACCGAACTCGTGCCCTACCTGGAAGAGGCGGTGAAGCGGGAAACGGGTCTTGAGATTGACGTGGTCGAATCCCAGCCGGCGTTTGAGCACCAGTTATCGCACCGGGTCTTCGTGGTGCGGCCCTATTTGTGTCAGTTGCGCGGGAATAATCCCGGGTTGGCCAAAAAAGGCCTAAAATACGAGGAGTTTCGCTGGATCCACCCCACCCACGTGTCCAAATTGGGGTTGTCGGCCATCACCAAGCGCATTATCAACGCCCTGGTCCTGGATAAAAAGAAATCTTGACGGCCCAATCTTCATAAACGTACAATCCTCGTCCATTTCAAACCATAAAGCCAGGCTGTTGAAGCCGGATCGGCACAGACAGCTTGGTTTTTATTTTTTTAAGGGATCTAAAATAAATGAGTGTAAGACTTCGTTTCAAACGCGTAGGACGCCCGCACAATGCCTATTACCGGCTTGTCGCCATTGACCGCATTGCGGCCCGTGACGGCAAACCCATTGAAATTCTCGGGACGTTCAACCCGCGCAGCATGGCCAAGCCCGACGCTATTAAGGCCGACCGTGTTCATTATTGGATTTCAACAGGAGCGCTTCCGACGGATTCCGTTCGTTTCGCTCTCGAGAAGGCAGGAGTTTGGGAACAAGTAAAACCGGGCGCTCCGGTGCCCGTCGCCGCTGCGGCCGTTACTTCGCCCACCGCCTAACTTTTTTCCGTTGTGCCGGTAAAAATAACGATTGATGTCGTTACTCTTTTTCCGGCCATGTTTCAGGGACCCTTTCAGGAAAGTCTGATCGGCCGGGCCCAGACGAACAAGATTGTTGATATTCGCGTCCATTCGCTGCGCCGCTGGTCGCAAGACAAACGGCACCAGAAAGTGGACGACAGGCCATACGGCGGAGGCGCCGGGATGGTCATCAGCCCCGAACCCGTGTACCGGGCGATCAAGGAGCTGAGCAGGAACAAGAAGGCCTGGGTGGTGCATATGTCTCCCCAAGGCAAGGTTTTAACGCAGAAAAGAGCCTGCGAGCTGGCTAAAAAGAAGCACCTGGTTCTTATTTGCGGCCATTACGAAGGAATAGACGAACGTGTGATGGCTGAAGTGGATGAAGAGATTTCGATTGGGGATTATGTCTTGACCGGCGGGGAATTGCCGGCTATGGTTCTGGTGGACGCTCTTTCGCGGTTTGTGCCCGGTGTCGTGGGCGATCCCGAATCCACCCAGAACGAATCCTTCATGAACGGACGGCTGGACCACCCGCATTACACGCGGCCGCGGGAATGGAGAGGCAAGACGGTTCCGGACGAGCTTTTGTCGGGCGACCACGCGAAGGTAGCCGCGTGGCGAGAGAAGAAAAGCCGCGAACAGACCAAACGCAAGCGGCCTGAGCTTTTAAAATAGATTTCGAGTGAAACTTTTAATTACGAGGTTGATGCCATGAACAAACAAGCGCTTCTTCAATACGTTAATCAGAAATTCTTAATCAAAGAACAGCCGAAGTTCAGAGTCGGCGATACGGTCCGCGTTCATGTGCGCATCACCGAAGGCGATACCACTCGTATTCAGATTTTCGAAGGCACCGTCATTTCGTTCACCGGCCTCGCCGGCTCGCGCAACTTCACGGTCCGCAAAATTTCATTCGGCGTCGGTGTGGAACGCTGCTTGCCGCTGAACTCACCGGCCGTTGAGAAAATCGACATCATTCGTTCGGGTCACGTACGCCGCGCGAAACTGTATTACCTTCGCGACCGCATCGGCAAAGCCGCCCGCTTGGAAGAAAAAGAATTGGTGGGCGCGGCCGCTGAAGCCAAGAAGGCCGCCGACAAAAAAGTGGCCGCCGCTTCCGTTGTGCCTGCGGCTCCCGCGGCCAACCCCGAACTCGCCGCCGTCAAAACGAAATAGTTTTTTGTAGCCTTGCGGCATGCACGGCTACGAATTCGACGCGCGTTTTCTTCCTTCCGCCGAACTTCCCTCGCTATCATCTTTCTATTTAGCCGGCGTTGACGAGGCCGGCCGCGGTCCGCTCGCGGGCCCCGTGGTGGCCGCCGCCGTTATCCTTCCGGCCAACCCTCGAATTTACGGTTTGCGCGACAGCAAGGTCGTTCCCAGAGAGCAGCGTGAAGCCCTTTTTTTTGAAATCCAACAGGCCGCGCTCGCGTATGCGGTCGTTGAAATCAGCCACGAGGAAATCGACCGGATCAATATTTTGCAGGCGTCGCTGAAAGCGATGCGCGAAGCGGTGGCCTTGCTCGAAGTTAAGCCCAATCTTGTCCTCGTGGACGGCAATAAAAAGCCGGGATGCGGATTTGCGGAGACGGCGATCATCGACGGCGACGCCTTGAGCGCTTCTATTATGGCCGCGAGTATTTTGGCGAAAGTCACACGCGATCACATCATGACGGACGAGCACGAAAAGTATCCGCAGTATGGATTTAATGAACACAAAGGCTATGGCGCGCCGGTCCACATGGAAGCGCTGAAAAAATACGGGCCCTGCCCCATTCACCGCCGCAGTTTTGAACCGGTCCGCTCACTTTTATCCCCTCAAACCTCAGGAGGGGAACCATGTCGGACCACAACAAGCTTTACGGCCGAGACGGCGAGGATTTAGCCCGGAAATTTTTGGAGCGCAAAGGGTACGCGTGGGCGGCCTCGAATTATTCCACGCGTTGGGGCGAGATCGACTTGATCATGGAGAAGCGCGGCACGATCGTGTTCGTTGAAGTGAAACGCCGCCAGAACGACCATTTCGGCGCGCCGGAAGAAGCGGTCACCCGAACCAAGCGCGAGCACATGATTAAATGTGCTCTCGCCTATCTTCAAGAAGGACGCTTGGAAAACAAGGCGCTGCGGTTTGACGTGGTGAGCATCGGGCCTTTGGGAACGCGGCATTACCCGAACGCGTTCTATGCGGGCGGGGATTATTACTACTAACGGAGATTTATGCTGATACGGAAACTGTTCAAAGCGGAAATGGCGCATCTGGTTCCTGGCGCGTATACCAAGCGGTGCCATCACCTGCACGGGCACAGCTACAAATTCGAATTGTTCCTCAGGAGCAACGAGCCCAACGACGCCAACATGGTGGCCGATTTTAAAGCGGTGAAGGACATGGGCATTAACGATTTCTTCGACTCGTTCGACCACGCGGTGATGATTTACAAGAACGACCCGCTGGCGAAGATCGTGAACCAGTTGAACCCGGAGCGCCATTTGGTGGTGCCGTTTGTGCCGACCGCGGAAATGATCGCCAAAGCGTGCTTCACAGTGGCGCAGGCGATTCTCGAGACCGGCCCGCGTTTAAGCGGCGAGAAAGACGCCCGCGTGAGCCATGTTATGGTCCATGAAACGGACACCGGGTACGCGGTGTTCGGGGAAGAGGATTTAAACGGCGACCGTTTCCCTCAGATCGCCTTCAATGAGTGGGTTATCTCCGGCGGCATAAAAGCCGCGTGGAAAGACAACGAATGGTTTAGTCGCGTCGTAAATCGCCTTAAGACTTCTGCACGAGCTTCATAAACCCGCCGATCAAGTCGATCGGCAGCGGAAAAACAATCGTCGAGCTTTTGCCGGAAGTCATTTCCCGCGCGGTCTGTAAGTAGCGCAGCTGCATCGCGCCCGGGGCTTTGGCGAGCACATCCGCCGCTTCCGAGAGTTTCTGCGACGCCTGAAGTTCACCTTCCGCGTTAATAATCTTCGCCCGCCGTTCGCGTTCCGCTTCCGCTTGCTGGGCCATCGCCCGCTGCATGGTTTCCGGGATCTGCACGTCTTTTAACTCAACAATGCTCACCTTGATGCCCCATGGATCGGTTTGATGGTCGATAATTTTTTGCAGTTTGGCGTTCAACGATTCACGTTCCGAGAGCAAATCGTCGAGCGGAACCTGCCCGACCACGCTGCGCATGGAGGTCTGCGCGATTTGGGAGGTGGCGAGGATGAAGTTTTGCACCGCGGTCACCGCTTTGTTCGGATCGAGCACTTTGAAGTACGCCACGGCGTTCACTTTTACGGTCACGTTGTCGCGGGTGATGATTTCCTGGGCCGGAACGTCCAAGGTGATGGTACGCAAGTCCACGCGCACCATGCGGTCGACAATAGGAATCAAGAAAATCATGCCCGGCCCTTTGACGTCGATCAGGCGACCCAGGCGGAACACAACGCCGCGTTCGTATTCGGATAAAATTTTGATGCCGCTGGATAAAATCCACCACGCAATGATAACTGCAAAAATAACGCCAGTGATGCTGATGCCTCCGAACATAATGTGCCTCCTAGTTTTTCTTAACGATTAAAAAATTTCCGTCAATTCGTTTTATTACGACCGTCGTACCGACTTCAATTATCTCATCGGCCCGCGCACTCCACAATTCGCCATTGGCGAAAACGAGGCCTTCGGGGGCGATCCGTTCCTTCACTTCGCCCGTCTGGCCGATCAAACTTTCCGCGCCCACCTTGGGTTTGGCCCGCCGCACGCCGGCGAGCTTCTTAAAAACGAAAAAGAAGAATCCGCCCGTGACCAAGACCGACGGCAGGATCAGCATCAGCGAAACGCGAGGCGCGGTAAACGCGGGTGTCGAATCAATCATAATAAACGAACCGACCGTGAACGCGATCATTCCGCCGACCGCGAGCACGCCGTGCGTGGGCGTGAACAACTCGGCCACAATCAGCGCTGCCCCCAAAGCGATCAACGCGATGCCCACCATGTTGATCGGCAGGACCTGCAACGAGAAGAACGCGAGCAAGAGGCAAACGATGCCGACGACGCCGCCCAAGCCGATGCCCGGAGCGGCGAGTTCATAAATTAAACCGTAAACGCCCACCGTCATTAATATGTAGGCGACATTCGGATGCGCGAGCATGTGCAGGATTTTGCGCGTCCCCGAGAGCTTGATGTCTTCTATCGCGCGCCCTTTTAATTCGAGCGTGTAGGTCTTTTTATTCTTGGTTATTTTTCGGCCCTCGAGTTGCGCGAGCAGGTTATCCCGCGAGTCGGCGATAATTTCGATGACGTTTTGAGCGAGGGCTTCTTTTGCGGTCAAGGAAACGCTTTCCCGCACAGCGCGCTCCGCCCAGTCGGCGTTGCGGCCCCGGTCGTCCGCGAGAGCGCGTATGTAGGCCGCCGAATCCGACACCATTTTTTCTTCCATCACATTGGCGGGTTCGGGCTCGTCGGTGCCGGTGGATTTTTTGTTTTTAAAGCGAAAGGTCTCGCCGCCCCCGACCGTGACCGGATGGGCCGCGCCGATGTGCGTTTCGGGCGCCATGGCCGCGACATCGGCCGCCATGGTGATGAACACGCCGGCGGAGGTGGCGCGGGACCCGCGCGGGGAAACGTAAACGACCACCGGCCGCTCCGTGTTTACGATTCCGGAAATCATCGTGCGCGTGGCGTCCAAGAGACCGCCCGGCGTGTCGAGCTCGATCAAAATCGCGGCCGCATTCATTTCTTCAGCCTTTTTGATTCCTTCCACGACATAAGTCGCGACAACGGGATTAATGATGCCCTCGACTTGCAAGCGCACGATGGGCTGAGTGTTATCGCCGCAAAGAGGCGCAGCGAGAGCGAACGTTAACAAGGCTGTTTTTAATAAATGTTTCATGGCACGAAGATCCTCCGCACTAAAAGATAATTGCCGTCAACCCGGTCGATGTACACGTCTTCGCCCACTTCTACGATGGACGTGGCCCGCGCCGGCCATAACTCTCCTTTGACAAGGATGATGCCGCGCGGAGAAAGACGTTCCTTTACCTTACCCAATTCGCCGACAAGTTGATCGGCTTTATTCTTTCGGCCGCGGCCCTGGGTGGTGGCGCGCGGCATGATCACTACAAACATAAAAATCCCAAGTAGAAACGCGGCGGGAACAGCCAGCCCCATGCTGATGGGCGGAATGTTCAACAGGGGAAACGGGTCGATCACCGCGTTGGTTCCAACGGCGAATAAGATCAAGCCAAGCCCTGCGAACAATCCCCTGAACGGTCTGGCGAGTTCGGTAATCAAAAGCGCAAGCGCCGCCGCAAGAAATCCGGCGCCCGCAATATTCACTGGAAGATAATAAAGAGAGAAAAGTCCGCGGGCCAGGCATCCCAGCAGGGCGGCGTTGGCCAGCGTCGCCCAAGTGCGCGACGTCAACGTCAATAAAACGCCGCACATGCCGAGGGTCAGCAGCAGGAGTATCGTTTTCGGCATGTACAGGCTATGGCGCAGGCCGCGCAGGTCGGAAAAATGCATGTTCCCGGTTGGGGGCGTGGTCGACATCATGTACGTGCGGCGATTCTTGGAAACCATGCGGCCGTCCAGCTGCGCAAGAAGTTCCGGCGTGGAGGGAGCCACGTTTTCCACGAGATTCTGGACATAGGCATCGCTGCCGGCGATCTCGCGTCCTTCTTTAATGAGTTGTTCTACGAGGCTGATATTGCGGCCGTTGCGTGTGGCCAGTTCGCGGGCGCTGTAAATCGCGTTCTGAAGAAACGAGGTTTTATCGAAAAACGTTTTTTTCGAGAGGTCAATGAGAGGGGCTTGGCCCGTCCCGCCGATGCGCGCGTTGGGAGCGGTGGCCGCGATATCGGCGGCAAGAAGAAAAAGAAAACTCACGGAGCGTGCTTGGCCCGACGCGGGGACATAGACGATGACGGGCAGCGGCGCATTATGAACAGCGGCCACGGCCTTTTTAGCGGGTTCAAGGAGGCCGCCGGCGCTGTTGATTTCAATCAGAATCGCCGACGCGCTTTCGCGATCCGCTTTGTGGATGCCGTCGATCACATAATCCGCCATGGCCGGCGTGATAAACCCGTCTACCTGGATTTTAAAAACGCCGCTTTCGGCTTGGGCGGCGCCGGAAACGATAAAAAGCGCGCAAAAAACTATAAACGAGCTGATTTTTAGACGCAAATTTACCTTCCTATGTTTACCGGATGTTTACCGCTTGTTAAGGAGATCTTAATCGAACAGGAATAAACTTAGAACGTGAAGAGAATTCTGGCGGTTTTCGTCGTACTTGTCCAGGTTTCGGGCAGCGTGGCCACTTCGCAGGCAGAGGCCACGTTCTGGTCGGAACGACGGATTGCCCCCGTCTCCTCCACCATGCCCGCGCTGCTGCCGCCCCTTGCCTCGCCGGCTCATTTGCGCGCCGACATTCCACTCAAAAACGGTACGGTTCGCGAAACCCACCAAGACGGCCCCCGCAAAATCGTCATCATTCAAGACATTCACTTAAACCGCGAAGCGCAGCGCAATATCGCCGTCATGCTCCAAAATTTGATTGATAAGCGCGCCATTGATCTCGTGGCCGTGGAAGGCGCGTTCGAGCCGTTGGATTTCACGCCTTTCCGCGCCTATAAAAACCGCGAACTCACTCGGGATATCGCCGCTGCGTTTCTTGACGCGGGAAAAATCGGCGCGCCGTCGTACGTGGGCGTGACTTCGGATCAAGAGCCGCCGCGTTTTATCGGCATCGACGACCCGGCCCATTATGAAGCCAACGTGAACGCCTATCTGGATTCATTGGACAAAAAAGAAGAAACCGCCGCGCTCCTTAAAACCATTGAGGACGGTCTTTTGCGCGATCGCTTAGAGATATATTCGCGTTCGTTGTCCGCGTTCGATCAGGCGGTCGATGAATATGAGGCGGGCCGGCTGGATGCCGCCGGATTCATTCGCCACGGCCTGCGCTACGGCTGGCGTTCGCCGCAAATTTTGTCGTTCTTGCGCGCGGTGCAACTGGAAAAGACGCTGGATATGAAGCGTGTGGAGCGTGAGCGTGCGCGCGTGCTGAAAGAGCTGACGGAAAAACTGAACGCGGAAGAACGCGCGCGCCTTCTCACGGAAACTCGCCGTTACGAAGAGGGAAATTTGCGTTACGCGCAACTGTACGCCCATTTGGAAATACTGTTGAAGAGCCACGGCATTTCCTTGGCCAATGCTGCTGCGTTCCGCGATTATCTGCGCTACATCGCCGCCAGCGATGACGTTGACGGCGAGAAATTACTGGCCGACATCGAACACTTTAAAGACGCGACCTTCGACCGTTTGGCGCGCACGGCAGAGGAGCGCAAGCTTGCCGAGGAGCTGGCATGGATGCGCCTGGCCAAGAAAATGACCACGTTTTCTCTCACACCGGCTGAATGGGAAGCGTATAAAGCGTTGCGTCGCGTCGAATGGTCGGCGGCGCTGCGGCCGTTTGAATTGTTTTACGTGCACGCGGAACTGCGCAGCCAGCGCATCGTCGATAATCTCCTCGCGCAAAAATCGAAAAGCGCGGCGCTCGTTACCGGCGGCTTTCACGCGCCGCATATTAAAGATTTGTTGAAGAAGCGCGGCATCTCCTATTTGCTGGTTGCGCCGAAGATGACGGCGGTCGAAACCGGCGCCGGCACGGAATATCTGTCCGTTTTCACGCAGGAGAAGTCGCCGCTCGAAACCGTTTTCAGCGGGGCGCAATTGTTCATCAATCCGGCGGGGACCGTTTTGGGGTCGCCGGATGGTCCCAACGCGCAGTTCTCCGTTCTGCCGGCCGCGATCGATGATGTTTTGGCCGCCGGTATCGACGTTAAAATCCCGGCGCGCGGTTGGGACGTACGCGTGGGGCGCCGCCCTCAGCCGGGCAACGAGTTTTTTCGCGGCGACGTGCGCACTCCGGACCAAAAAGTGGCGCGTATTCATGCCGCGGCGCGCCCGACATTAATGACCCATTTGGCTTCGGCTTGGACATGGGTCTCGAACATCTTTTCTTCCAAACCCGCGCCGCGCTACAACGTGAAAAAGCGTTTGGGATTTCAAACGCTGGAATCGCGCCGCGCCACGGCGATCGACACGGCATTGGATGTGCCGGGGTTGGTTAATGATTTGGACATCGGTTCCGACAGCGCGATCGAACCAGTTTATGAAGTTGTCGCGCCGGCGGTGCGTGACGAGGTGCTCGTGACCTTTGCCGCAGACGAGTACATTCCCGAGGTTCTCAGCGAGCCGATCCTCACCCGCGAAATGGCCTTCGCCGAGATGGCCGACGTTTCACCAGGTCTGCAGGCGGATACGCTGAACGCGGTCGCCGCGGTGGAATTCGACCCGTATACGGTGGGAACGGCGATCAGCCCGGAAATCCTGCATAAAGACGCGGCCGGCAATGCGCGCATTATGAATATCAACCTCCTTCCGGCGGTGTATTTCAATTCGGAACCCGACATTACCGCAGGCTACCGGATCCTGAGCGAAGACACCGGCTTCGGCAGCGTTATTAATCGCGTGGTGCTTGAAGAGGACGATATTCTGGAAATCAGTCTTATTCCATTAGCGGATCTGCGCGCCGATCCCAATAATGAACTGCCCATGTCCGCCTTGGAGAAACCCGGCGATGGCGAACCGGCTCCCGCGCAGTACATCGCCCGTATTAAAGTGTCCGATCTGGAAATGAACACCGCCGGTGAAATATCGCTGCGCTTGGCGGCGCCGTTCACCGAGGACGAATTGGCGGCTCTTGGCAGCGGCGCGGTGGTTGTGTCCATCCGCGTGTTCGACGCGGACGGCTCAGACGCACCAAAAAGTTTGCCGGGCGTGGCGCAAATTATAGACGGTGAAATTGTCGCGAGCCCGTCGACCCAGCCGGCGGTTTTGTCGATTCAGGATCTTGTTGCGAACAACGCGCCCAACGCGACGTTCGAGCGGCAGGAACAACCGACAGAGCCGGATACACTGCAATTTCCCGTGATCATTCCGAACATACCATCGTCGCCGGCCCCATCGCGCGGCGGGAACGGGGTTTTCTCGGGCGGCGGGGGAGGCAGCAGCACTGGCGGTTTGGGTTCGACCTCAGGCGGTGCCGCGAGCGCTCCGATTATTTTCGGCGGTAACAACAGTTTCGCCAATTCGGCAGCCCCAAAAGTGGAAGCGATTCCGCTGACACTTTATCCGATCGATTTGAACCCGATGTACGAAGAATTGAAAAGGCGTTTGGCCGATGCGGGCGAAACAAAAGAAATCGAGAATGACGACGAAGTCATTGATTTTAAATTGGGCGAAATCGAAGGAGAAGGAAATTTCATCAAGGTGACGCTCGACAATATTTCGCAGGAGACTGTCGAATATTGGGTGATTTTGGTGAAAGACAATGAAATGATCGTTTACGGGCCGTTTGTTTACAACAGAAACGGCGACAACCCGACGATCGCGATTCCCGCCGAATATGCGGACGGACAGATTTTGATTTTGGTGGACGATGACGGAAAGAAGGAAGGCGCGACCATTGCATTGATCGAACGGCAAGCCGCACCGGCAGGCGCATCCGCGCAGCCGAATGTCATTAGGCGCACGTATGACGGTGCGCCGGTTGCCGAAGAGAAAGCTTCCATAGGCGATGTCGTGGCGCCGGTTGAAACAACCGAAGAACAAAGAGGCAGTGCCAATGCCGCGGCGGTGATGATGGTTGTGCCGGCGGCGGTTGTCGCCGTTCGTGAAAGCATCAAGAAACGCGCCGATCAAGCGAAGAACGCAATGGCCCGTTTGCGTGCGCGTCCCGCCGCCCGGGTGGCGTCAGAGACGTTAGCGCCCAAAGAACCCGAAACGCTCAACGAGACGATCCCGCTGCAGCCGCTCTTTGACGTGTCGTCGTTCCGCAAAGCCGTTGCGCCCCGGGATGAAACCGATATCATGTCGAAACGTCCCTGGGTTTACGTGCCCAAGGCGACAACCGAGAAAGAATTGATTTGGGAAGTGTGGGGCCGCTACCGCACGCTGGATGCGCTGAGCCAGGCGCCGCACATGGAAGTGTTCCTCACCGGCGCCAACGAGAAACACGCCGCGGCGCTGGAGCGCATTTACCAGAACATGGACCGCGTGAAGATTCGCCGTCCGGGCGATTACGACAGCGTGCCGAAGCTGCGCGCCCTCCTCGACCGCGAAAAACTTCCCGGCCAGATCCAGTTCCTGATCCGCCACGGCGCGGCGATCGACCCGAATTTCCTGCAGCTGATTTACGATTTATCCACGCAAGAAGGCTTCATTGACCGAATTAGCGTTCTGTTGATTGTCGGCGCGACGCTGCAGGGAGAAACGGGCCGCCTGCAATCTCTGGACGAACTCAAGAGCGATAAAGTCTGGCGTTTGTTCCGCTCCCAAGCCTAAAATAGTAAACCCTCGGCGTGACGCCGCTTATCGGACTGCTTTTTTTCCTGTCGGGAGCCGTCGGCCTCGGCTACGAAATCGCCTGGATTAAAATCCTCGCCCTTCATTTCGGCAACTCCGCGTGGTCGATCTCGGCTGTCGTTGCGGCGTTCATGGCGGGGCTGGGCCTCGGCAGTTGGCAAGCGGGCCGCTCCCAGCGTTTGCTTAAAAACCCTCTGCGCGTTTACGCGCTGCTTGAGTTCGGCATTGCCGCGTTCGGCGTTTTATCCATCCCGATTTTCTCCAACATTGACCTTCTGCTTGGCCCTCTTTACCGCGTGCTGGAAAATCACGCCGCGCTTTTCGTTCTGGCCCGCCTTGTTATTGCCTTTGCGATTTTAATCGTGCCCACCTTCCTGATGGGCGCGTCGCTGCCCGTTTTGGTGAAAGCGCTGGCCAATCGCAACGACATGGACCGCGCCATCGGCTTCCTCTATGGGATCAACACGCTTGGGGCGGCCGCGGGAACGCTGGCCACGGGGTTTTTTCTGTTGCCGCACTTGGGCGTTCGCGCCACGCTTATTACGCTGGCGGGTCTCGGCCTGCTCATCGGCGCGCTCGCCTGGAAATTGTCGCTGACCGCGGAATCCGCGGGAACGCGCGACACCGGAAAGGGCGGCGCGGAAACGGCGCCGCTGGCGATCTATGCGGCGGCGTTCGCCGGCGGTGCGCTGGGAATTTTTTATGAAGTGAGCTGGTCGCGCGTTTTGATGCCGATCATCGGCTCATCAACGTACGCGTTTTCCATTATCCTGACCACGTTTCTCATCGGCATCGGCGCCGGCGGGCTTGTCGCCGCGCGCTTGCCTTTCACGGGCGTCGCCGTCGGCGCGTTAGCTGGGATCTTCATCGCGATCGCCGCGTTAACGTCGGTGGCCGGCCTTTTTGTCGTTAATTATCTGCCAGATCTGTTTGTCGGTTTGTCAATTCTGGCGGGGCAAAAATGGGTGTTGTTTTTTCTCGCGCAGAGCGTGCTCGCCGGAGCGTTGATGCTGCTGCCGACGCTCTGCTTGGGCGTGACCTTGCCCTTGTGCATGGCCTACCTGAAAGAGTCGTCGCAGAGAGCGAACGTGGCCTTGGTGGGGCGCGTTTACGCGGTTAACACGGTCGGCTCCATTCTGGGTTCGCTGCTCGCGGGTTTCGTTTTTTTGCCATGGATCGGCGTGCGGTGGTCGATCCTGGGCATTTCCGTCGCGGGGCTTCTCCTGGGGCTCGCACTTTTATGGCGTGACGCCGGGTTTCCGCGGCGCGCCAAACAGATCGCGACCGCGTGGCTCGCCGGCACCGCGGTGGTGCTGTATGCGTTCAACCCCATGCTCGACGTAACTTATCTGCAGCGCGGCTTTTTCCGCAGCATGCTGGCCAAGCCGGTCATACCGGAGCACCGCGTTTCCTATCTGTTGTATTCGCGCGACGGCGTCACTTCCACGGTGACCGTGTTTCGATCGCCCGATACAACGTGGCTTAATGTAAACGGAAAAACCGACGCCTCGACGAACGTCGATATGGCGTCGCAGTACATGCTCGGCCATTTGCCGATGATGCTGCATCCCGCGCCCGAGAGCGCCTGTATTATTGGTTTCGGCAGCGGGGCGACGGTGAGCGCGGTGGCCGGTTATCCGCTGTCGCGCATTGACGTTGTCGAGCTGGAACCGGCCATTTTGGAAACCGCGCCCTATTTCGCCAGCGCCAATAACAATGTGCTTAACGACGCGCGCGTACATGTCAGGATCGAAGACGGGCGTACGTTTCTCAAATACCGCCCGGAACGCTACGACGTGATTATTTCGGAACCGTCCAATCCATGGGTGGTCGGCGTCGCCTCCTTGTTCACGCGCGAGTTTTACCGCAGCGTAAAAGAACGGTTGAACGACGGCGGCGTGTTCTGCCAGTGGATCCAGGACTACGAGCTGTCGGCGGAAACGCGCAACGGCATGCTCAACACGCTCGCCGATGAATTTCCTTACATTCATTTGTTTGACCAGCGCGGCGACCTGATCGCCGTGGCCTCAGCCCAGCCGCTTTTCTTTGATTCCGCGCTTATAAAAAAGCGGCTTGATGAGACGGCCATTAAGGCATCGCTTAAAAAAATCAACGTCGCAAACGCTTTCGATTTGTTTTTAGGCTATCTGGCCTCTTTTCCAGCCGATCGCACACTCTACCCGGCCGCGGCCCGCAATACCGACGATAACCACTGGCTGGAATTTCGTGCGCCATTGGAAATGTACGGGGGGATCGCACCGGGCGCACACCCGCTCGGCATGGATGTGCTGTTCGAACGAATTCAAACGCTCATGTTCCCGTCGTTGTCATTGCCGCAGGTGGCCCATGGTTTGGCCGTTTCCATCGGCAAACTCCGGCCTTTCGCCAGCGGCGAAATTGCATTAATGCGGCCGCTTCCGGCAGCCGCGCTCTCGGAATTGGCGCGGCTGGAAAAGACGGCGCAAGCTCGCCATGTCTTGACCGTGGATTTTCAGAAGGCGCTTTCTCAGGCGCAGGAGTTAATAAAGGAAGAAAATCCGGCGGAAGCGCTGTTGCTTATGGACCCTTTTTTGCGCGGCGGTCTAACCGAGGGTTCTTTACACCGCGTGCGCGGTGAAGCGCTGTTCAATTTACGCCGTCTGGAAGAATCTCATGCGTCGTTTGAAAAAGCGCTTGAGTCAAACCCGGATGATTATGTGTCGAACAGTTTTTACGGCGTCACGCATATATTGGCGGGTAATGCAGACGAAGGGGAACGGATTTTGCGTCGCGCCATCGAACTCAATCCGTATTTCACGCCGGCCCGCGCCAATTTGGGCATTCAGTTGATCCGTACCAAGCGGTTTGCGGAATTGGAGCGACTAACGGCCGACAGCCGCAAAAAGTTAAACGCCGCTTCATTTGCCGAATACATAAAAGTCCTCGGGAGGATCCCATGACGCTTCGTCTGCGGCCGTATCTGGTCGTTTTGTTTTTCGCCGCGCTTTCGTTCGGCGCCACACTGAGGCTGGGGTTTATCTGGGACGATCACGAGATGATCGAGAATAACCCGGCGATCACCGCGCTGTCGATTGAAAACATCAAAGCCGCGTTCTCAACCGACGTTTTCAACGGCAAAGGCGACCCCTACTACCGTCCCGCGCAAACAGTCGCCAACATGATCGATTATCAGTTGTGGGGCTTGAAGCCGGCGGGTTACCACGTCACAAACTTCTTTTTTCACGCGCTGGCGACGGCGCTTCTCCTGTTTCTTTTGCGCTCGTTTTTTCCCGCGCGTATGGCGTTTATCGCCGCGGCGTTTTTCGCGGTCCATCCGATCGTCGTGGAACAGCTGATAATTATCGCGGGCCGCGCGGAATTGATGTCGCTGGCGTTCACCTTGGCCGCAATCGTTTGCTGTTTAAGGCGTGACGCGCGCGGTTATGGGCTCGCGGCGGTCTTTTATTTGTTGGCGTGTTTGAGCAAGGAGAGCGGCGTGGTGTT
Organism: uncultured Elusimicrobia bacterium; assembly: GCA_964499015.1. GTDB lineage: Bacteria > Elusimicrobiota > Elusimicrobia > F11 > F11 > CAZCJA01. Next base: position 10,894 of record CAZCJA010000015.1, on the reverse strand, counting down.
CCCTTTGTTTCTTGCCCTGTTGGCGTGGAACGACGAAAAAATAAAGCCGCCGCTTTGGGCCTACGCATTGTTCGCCGGCGTTCTTGCCGTTTACGCGGTCTTGCGCATGAATGCGGTGACGGCTCCGCTATTGCCTCCGCTGAAAGAGATTGCTCTCACGGTGGCGCGCGACCTTCCGTCGATCATCGTCAGCTACGTGCGCGTGATTTTATTTCCGGTGGACCTGCATTCACACCGCCGAATGCTGTTCCCGACGTATTACATGGTTATGAGCCCGGTGCTGGTCCTTCTGCCGCTGGTATATATTGCTTTTAAAAAATTCCGCGTCGGATTGTTGGCGGCCGGTTGGTTTGGTATCGGGTTTTTGCCGAAGCTGCCCAATTTTGCCTCCAGCGCGCTGATGCTCGATCACTGGGGATATGTCAGCGCGATCGGCGTTTTTGTTTTGCTGGCGCACGGGCTTGTAGTCTTGTCGGAAAAAACCGCGGGTGTCCGCGCGGCCGTCGGCGCCGGATTTTCCATTTTGTTGACGTTCTGGATCGCCTGTTCGTGGTATTCGATCATGAACAGGCGGACGGATTTTCATCTGCTGCATCACGCCATGCGTTATCCGACGTCGTCGGTCGTGAGAGGAAATTTGGCTCTGTTGTATTACGACAACGGGTATTTAAAAGAAGCGGAAAGGTATGCGAATGAGGCGTTGGCGATAAACCCGCAAAACGCGCAGGCCCAGAAAATCAAAGACCTTATTTCTTCACGCCCACAAAATTCACGCCCGAGCCGTTGAGCAGGCTGTTGTCGTACGCCCAATCGTAAAGGTTGCCCGATTTTTGCGGCCGCAAAAATTTAATGTCGCGAAACCCTTCTTCTTCGTACCAGCCGCGCACTTCCTCGGGGGTGTGGTGAAACTGGAACTTGGGTGCGTACCAGTCAAACGCGTCGCAGGCGCGCAGGCGCCAATCTGGAACGGACGAGCCGAACGAGACCACGCGCGCGAGCGTTGAATTGATCACGGGAATTCCGCCCAGGCCCGCGCCGACGCCGACCATCAGCGGTTTTAGCAGCCAATGCGGCAGGCGCGACGTGACGGCGCGCAAAGACGAGTTAATGGCTTCCTGCGGCCAGGTGTTTTTTCGATAAATCCAGACGGCGAAGCGCCCGCCGGGCTTGACCATGCGCGCCACGGATTGAAACGCTTTTTTCGTGTCCGGTGTGTGGTGCAGCACGCCGATGGAATAAACGAAATCAAACGACGCTGGCTTGTACGGCAGGTTCAGCAGATCGCCTTGGACGATGCGCACATTGTCCAGCGCGTGGCAAAGGCCTTTGGCTTTCTCCACCGCGCTGCTTAAATCAATCGCGTCAAGCTGGGCGCCGGCGCGACCCACCACGTAGGCGTATCGCCCTCCGCCGCATCCCGCGTCCAAAACCTTGAGGCCTTTCAGTTCTTCCGGGTAGACCGATGTTTTCACTTTGAAGATTTCGCGATCCTCATCGATTCGCTGAACGTCAAAGGTGTTCCATTGAAAGCCGAAGCTTCCTGCGTACTCCTGGGAATTCACAAAGCGCACGATATCGTTAACGATCGGATACGCGGCGCCGCACAGGCATTTGACGGGGGCCGAGCGCGGCTCGTGGAGATTCTTCGCTTGCAGCGGCCGCGAGCAGGCGGGGCAGATAAGACCGGTGAGTTCCATGCTTAGATTGTAGGAAAAAACCCGTTTCTTAGCCCCGACGGAAAAATGTGATACGATTTAGGCCCCTCGAAAATTGCAGTCCCCTCCGCTCCTCCGAAAGGAAAATACCATGCTTTCAGAAATTACGTCCGCCGCCGTGCACGGCATTGACGGATACGCGATCACCGTTGAAGTCGACTTCCGTCCCGGCCTTCCCTCATTTTCGATCGTCGGGCTCCCCGATGCGAGCGTCCGCGAATCGCGCGAACGCGTGATCTCCGCCATAAAAAACTCCGGTTATTCTTTTCCGGCGCAGCGAATTACCGTTAATTTAGCGCCCGGGCACATTAAAAAGGAAGGCCCGGCTTTCGATTTGGGGATCGCCGTGGGGATTTTGTCTGCGGTCGAGATTTTGAGTCCGCCCGATCCCCGCGCCGACGCATTTCTGGGCGAACTCGGTCTGGACGGGCGTCTGCGTCCCGTGCGCGGAGTGCTGCCCTGCGCGCTGGGCCTTAAGAAACATGGAATTAAAAATCTATTCGTTCCCGTTGAGAACGCGCGTGAAGCGGCGCTGGTGGACGGCATCGACGTCCATCCCGTCGAAAACTTGAAGGATGTCGCGCTCTTTTTGACCGGAGAGAAATGTCCGCCGCCATTCACGGTGGATCGCGCGACTTTATTTAATATCGCAAGCCGCTACGCCGAAGACTTTTCGGACGTCAAAGGGCAGTCGATCGCCAAGCGCGCCCTCGAAATCGCGGCCACGGGCGGCCACAACATACTGCTGATCGGGCCGCCGGGTTCGGGAAAAACTCTACTTGCCCGCCGCTTGCCCACGATCTTGCCGGATATGGAATTCGATGAAGCGCTTGAGGCGACCAAGATCCATTCCGTCGCGGGCGCTCTCCGCGACGGCGGGGCGCTCGTGGCCACTCGGCCGTTTCGCAGCCCGCATCATCAAGTGAGCGACGCGGCGCTGGTTGGCGGCGGGGCCAATCCGCGCCCAGGCGAAGTGTCGTTGGCGCATCGCGGCGTGCTGTTCTTGGACGAATTCCCGGAATTCGGACGGCATGTGCTGGAAAGCTTGCGTCAGCCGCTGGAAGACCGGTTTGTCACGGTGGCGCGCGTGGCGGGCTCCGTCCGCTATCCGGCGGAGTTTTTGCTCGTGGCCGCGGCCAATCCCTGCCCCTGCGGTTATTTGGGATCGGTCGTAAAACCATGCGTCTGTTCGCCATTCACCATCGCCAAATACCAAGCCAAAATGTCAGGGCCGCTTCTGGACCGCGTCGACTTGCATATTGACGTCCCGGCTTTGCAGCTGGATGAAATTACGGAAAATGATTTTCCATCGGAAACATCGGGTTCGATTCGCGCGCGCGTAGGCGCGGCGCGCGAACGCCAGCGTCGACGTTTTAAAAGCGTTGGAATCTGGGAAAATGGCCAGATGAGCGTGAAGCAGATCAAAACATTTTGCCCATTAAGCGCAGAGGGGAAGAATTTAATGCGTCAGGCGATCAAAAAGCTTGGTTTTTCCGCGCGGGCTTACGACCGGGTGTTGAGGGTGGCACGCACCATAGCCGATCTAGCTGGGGAGGACGAAATCCGGTCGGCGTATGTCGCCGAAGCCATTTCCTACCGCGTTTTAGATAGGGCAAAAAGTGAAATCGTCTCTTGACGGAAAGGCGAAGACAACCTAACCTTATTGGTACGAAAACACAAATCGATTTTGGAGGCTACCAGCGATGAAAAAAGTGACTGTTTTTGGATTGATTTTGGCCCTCGCCGCCGGCGTTTTTTTACTGCCGTTATCGGCGGCCTTGCGCGGCGGTCCCTCCGCTCCCGCTGAACAACCGATGACCACATCAAGCGATCCTGTACCTGAAATTGAAGCGGCTGAGGCCGCTCCGGTGGCGGAAGAAGCGGCTCCGGTTAAAAAAAGCTCCAAGAAAATTATGTCGGGTTCCGATGGTTTTATCGCCGGCCCCGATTGGGAGTTTGATGGATTTGTCGCCGGTGGACAAGGCCAGGAAATCCGCAGCTTATTCATCACCAACGATTTGCTGTATTTGAATGTCGGAAAAGCGCAGGAAATACAGCCGGGCGACCGTGTGGGAATTTATAAGCGCGGCTCGCGCATCAAAGATCCGCAAACAGGCCGTTTCATCGGTTACGAAGTGCGCCGCATCGCCATCTCCGAAATCACGGACAAAGTGGACGAGGAAACCTGCTCGGCGCGCGTGATCCGTACCAACGACGGCATTGAGATCGGAGATTTGGTTAGACGGGATTCGGGTCGCTAACAAGCCCGAATGCTGAAGTTTGCGGTTGGAGTAATACTTGTAGTATTCGGTTTTAAGTACGGAATGACTTACCTTACCTCAGAGGATTTCCAGCGTTACGGCGACGAAAATAAAGCTCAATGGACGTGCCGGGTTAACAATCTAATGGGCCAGTTCTATATCACGATGAGCCATTACGATGATGCCCTCAAAGTCTTTACGCCTGTTTTAAAGCGCTGCCCCAAAACCCCTATGGCCGAAGAAGCGACGTTCCGTATTGCAATCTGTTTGGAGCAAACGGGGCGCCGAGCCGAAGCGGCGGAAGTGTATCGCCGTTATGCCGCCGCTTATAAAGGCACCGAACGCGCCCGCGTTGCGACGCGGGCTGCGGAAATAATCACCGGTCCATAATTTTTAACCCCTCCTGACGTTAATTGATTAGGAGGGTTCCTTGTCCAACTCAACTGAAATACACGCCTCGTTTCATCTGTCGTACTTTTCGTCCCTTCCCCCTGCACTTCATCATTCGCTGCTGTCCGCTTTTTTCACGGCCGCGGCCTGTGTTCGCGCCGGGCCAAAAGCGTGGGCGGAACGCGCCTTAATCACGGCTGATGCCGTTATCTCTTTCGAGCGTGGATGGGAGGAGGCAGCTAGGTTTGCCGATCGGGAGCTGAGGGAGGTCGTAGAGAAAAATATACGGCTTTATTTATGGCAGAACCCCGACTATCCAACCCTGCTCAAGAAGGTGAGCGCGGCTCCTCCTATTATATATGCGCTCGGACAACCCCTCTTGGAGGATGCTTTGCCATTGGCGATCGTGGGTAGCCGCCGACCGACCTATTATGGAGAAAAAATAGCTCGCGAGTTTGCAGGCGAGCTGGCTGATTTGGGTGTTGTCGCCGTAAGCGGTCTTGCGCGCGGCATCGACAGCCGAGTACATGATGAAACCATCCGCCGCAACGGCGTTACTTGGGCGGTCTTGGGCAGCGGGTTGCTCAATCTGTACCCGCGTGAGAACAAAGCGCTCGCCGAGCGGATTTTGGATAAGGGCACGCTCCTCAGTGAATTCCCTTTGCACACGCCGCCGTACCGGGGGCATTTTCCGCGCCGCAACCGTGTGATCGCGGGCTTAAGTGTCGGAACAATTATTGTCGAAGGGGATGAGAAGAGCGGTTCGCTCATTACGGCGCGTTTGGCTGCTGAAGAAGGGCGCGAGGTGTTCGCGGTTCCCGGCCCGGTGTCGTCTTCCTTAAGCCGCGGGCCGCATCGCTTAATCCAGAATGGCGCCGCGCTGGTGACGTGCGTGGACGATGTTATCGACGCTCTGCCCAATTATTTACGCGAACGCCTCGCGCAAAGCGTTATAAACGAAGAAAAAGACCTCCTCGCGTTATCGTCAGATCACGCAAAGCTCATGCGCGAATTGGAAGCGACCGCTCTTCCGCGCGAGATTCTTTCCGAGCGTCTAAAAATGCCGAATGCCGCGCTCGCCGCGGCGCTTTTGGAGCTCGAACTGCGCGGCGTTGTGCGCTCATTGCCGGGAGGTTTGGTTGAAAAAACTTGAAAAAGAGAAACATCGTGTTACAATAGGCGCCCATGGATTCACTGGTTATTGTTGAGTCTCCAACCAAAGAGCGAACGATCGGGAAAATGCTGTCCAAGAATTTTCTCGTTAAAAGTTCGTACGGCCACGTGCGTGATTTGCCCCAGCGCAAGCTCGGTGTCGATTTGGACAAAGAGTTTGAGCCGAGTTACGTCGTTCTTCCTCGCGCCAAAAAGCTTCTTCCCGAATTAATCAAAGCCGCGAAAACCGCAAAAAATGTTTTCCTGGCGACGGACTATGACCGCGAAGGAGAAGCCATCGCCTGGCATTTGGCCCAACTCTTAAAAGTGAAGCCGGAGAAACTGAGACGTATCACGTTCCATGAAATCACGCCCGAAGCCATCAAAGCCTCGCTGACCGAGCCCCGCGATTTGGACACCAAGCTCGTGGACGCTCAAGTGGCGCGCCGCGTGCTCGACCGCCTGGTCGGATATAAACTTTCGCCGCTTCTCTGGAAAAAAGTGAAGCGCGGGCTTTCCGCGGGCCGCGTGCAGTCCGTCGCGGTGCGCATGATCTGCCAGCGCGAAGAGGAGATCGCCAAATTTGTCGCACAAGAATATTGGACTGTGGCTGCGCTTTTACAAAAAGGGTCCGAAGCGCCGTTCTGGGCCAATTTGTATGCCAACGGCGAGCACAAATACGACCGGCTTGAGCTGAACACCAAGGAGACCGTCGACAAAATCATGACGGACTTGGAAAAAGCCAAGTACGCGGTCTTGTCCGTCGAGCCGAAAGAGCGCCGCCGCCAACCGCCGGCACCGTTCACCACCGCCACGCTTCAACAAGAAGCGTCGCACCGCCTGGGTTTCCGCGCCCAGCGCACCATGTCTGTCGCTCAGCAGCTTTACGAAGGTATTTCGCTCGAAGACGGCACCACAGTCGGTCTCATCACGTATATGAGAACCGACTCGACGTTCATCGCAAAAGCCGCGCAGGACGAAGCCATCGATTTCGTCACCAAAAAATTCGGGAAAAATTATTTGCCGCCGAAAGTGCGCGTTTACAAAACCAAAGCCAAGGGTGCGCAGGAAGCGCACGAAGCAATCCGCCCGACGTCGGCTCTGCGCGAGCCGGAGACAATCAAGGGTCATCTGACGCCAGAGCAGCTCAAGCTTTACAAATTGATTTGGGACCGATTTGTCGGAAGCCAGATGGCCGACGCCATCTACGACACATTGACCGTCGATATCGGCACCAAGCCCCTTCCTTATATATTCCGCGCCAACGGCCGCGTCCTGAAATTCGACGGCTTCTTGAAATTGGCCGGCATCATGGAGGACGACGAAGAGAAGGAAGGCAAGCTTCCGCTCCTCGTGGCCAAAGACGCGCTAACGAAAAAAGAATTGAAGCCGGAGCAGCACTTCACCGAACCGCCGCCGCGCTACAACGAAGCGAGTTTGGTCAAAATGATGGAAGAGCTCGGCATCGGCCGTCCGTCCACCTACGCGCCGACGGTGCATACGATCATTACCCGCGGATATGTCCGTTTGGACGAGCGACGCTTCGTGCCGACCGAGCTCGGTAAAACCGTCGATATTCAGCTTGTGGAAAATTTTCCGGAAATCGTCGACGTGAATTTCACCGCCGGGATGGAAGAAAATCTCGACGACGTCGCCGACGGCAAGAAAGAATGGCGCAGCGTCATTAAAAATTTCTGGGAGCCGTTTGCGAAGAAACTGTCCACGGCCGAAACCGAAATGAAAGTCATGAAGCCGAAAGTGCAGGAAACCGAACATAAGTGCGAGCAGTGCAAATCGATGATGGTCATTCGCGAAAGCCGTTTCGGCCGCTTTCTGGCGTGTTCAACGTATCCGACCTGTAAATTTAAAGTTTCCTTGGATAAAGAGGGAAATCTGGTCAAGCCGGAAGAAACCGAAGAGAAGTGCGCGAATTGCCAAAAGAATTTGGTGATTCGCCTGGGACGCCGCGGCAAATTCTTGGCGTGCTCCGGCTATCCGCAGTGCAAGTTCACGAAATCGCTGACCGGCGATAAAAAAGCGCCCGAACCGCTGACTGAAAAATGCGAGAACTGCGGCAAACCGATGGTGCGCCGCTGGGGCCGTTTCGGCGAATTCATCGCCTGTTCGGGTTATCCGCAGTGCAAAACGATTAAGAAGCCGGAAAAGAACGCCGCTTAACCACGCCTTCCATGAACGTGGAATTGGCTCTGCGCAAATTTATCTTGATGCTCCGCGTGGAGAAAAACGCCTCACCCGCCACCCTTCGCGCCTACACCTCCGACCTCAACGTTTTCTCCGCCTTCATCAACGCCCAGAAAATTTCGCTGGCCAAATGCGATCGCACGCTGATTCGCGCTTATTTAAATCACGTGCGCACGACCGAACTGAAAAAATCCTCCATCCTGCGCAAATGGGCGTCGCTGCGCTCGTTCTTCAAATATTTGACCCGGCAAAAATTGGTCCCGCTAAATCCCTGCATTAATCTGCCGACGCCGCGCCGGGATCTGCGCATTCCGCATTTCATGACGATCAGCGAAGTCGACAAGCTGATTGAAACGATGGGCCAGGCGAAGAAGCCGGCGCTGGCGGCCCGCGACCAGGCCATAGCGGAACTCTTGTACTCATCGGGCCTGCGCGTCTCGGAGTTGGTGAACATGAACCATGCCGACATCGATTTTTGGAACGAGACGGTGACGGTGGTCGGCAAGGGAAACAAGCAGCGGATCGTTCCGGTGGGCCGAGCGGCGCTGGTGGCGGTCCGCGCTTACTTAAAGGGACGGGGAAAAGTCGAGCCGGCGGCGCCGCTTTTTTTAAATGCGCGCGGCGGCCGCTTAACCTCGCGCGCCGTGCATCAGTGGGTGACGTTGGCCGCGCGCAAAGCCGGCATCACCAAAAAAGTAAGCCCACATACGCTGCGCCATAGTTTTGCCACGCACTTGCTCGACCGGGGCTGCGATCTGCGGAGTGTTCAGGAAATGTTGGGACACAAGAATTTATCGACAACGCAAGTCTACGCTCACGTGACCACCGAGCGCTTGAGAAAAGTTTACGACTCGGCTCATCCTCGCGCGTAAACGGTTTTATCCGCGACGCTTGCTTCTTTAAACGCCTTCTTCCGCTCCGCGCATTTGTTGCACTTTCCGCAGTGAAGTTTTCCTCTTGGATTAATGCACGAGAACGTTAAGTGCAGCGGCAGATTTTTATTGTCCGCGATAATGTTCTTCTTTTTCTGCTGACGCAGGGGAGCATGGATGTGAATGGGTTTTTCCATGCCCAGTGAAAACACTTTATTTAACAGCTTGAAGTAAGACGGCCGTCCGTCCGGAAACGGATTCCCGCCCAACGTGCCCAGCGCGAGTTCCGTCACATTAAGGGGAACGAGAAAGAGCATGGCGCGGGAAAGCAGCATAAGGTTGCGCGCAGGCAAAAATACCGCTTCATCACGGCTGCGCGCACCGGGGATTTTTCCCGTCTTGCTCCAATTCTTGCGATAGGCGTCGCCCAGATAAAGTTTCACGGTAATGACAGGCTTGGTTCGGGGTGATTTGAGGGCCTTAAAAAAACGCTGCGTCCAATAACGTTCGACTTTTTCCCAGGGAAGATTGGCTTCGACAAAAACAGGATGGACGATATAGCCGCGTCTTAAGTAGTGCTGGACCAGTGCCGCGCTTTCAAGCCCGCCGGAAAAAAGGACGCCTATCTGGCGCGCCATACGTGGGCGCCGACAGCTTGCACGTTGGGAAAAACATGCTTGGTGGCTTTAACCGAAACGGATTCTACCGCGGCGTGTTCGAGGATCTGGGTGGCGACGGTGTCCGCCAATGCTTCTATTAGGATAAACTTTTTCTTAGCTAAAAGACGCTCTGTTTTTGAAATGACCCCCGCATAGTCCAAGGTGGCGGCCATGCGGTCTTTTTTTGCGGCTGTACTAAGGGGAAGGTAAATATTGATATCCAGTCGAACGATCTGAGGGAAGCTTCGTTCAGCGGCGGTGTGTCCCACGCGCGCGGGCACCGTAAAGTTTTCAATGGCAATAAAATCCTTTGCATTCATGAGAGCTGTATTATAGTCTTCCACACAGGTTTTGAGAACGTCTTAGGTCTTCATCAAGTACTTAAGAAAATAGTTAAAAATAGTACTTGACCTGTCAGATCAATCTTGATACTTTCCGTGTCCCAAAGGTCACGCAAAGATAGAATCTTTGCGCGGATTATTTTTTGTTCTTTTACATCGACACTAATACGCAAGCGGGTGGGTGCTCTTGCCCCCGATAGCAATATCGGAAGTCAAGGGACCCAAATAGCTTAAATATGGTGTGTGAAATCAAGGAAGAAACAGAAGCAATTAACTATCCAACGGAATTCAAACCTCCGTTGGAGCCACGTTAAACTTGAGTAATTATTAATTACGAGCCATTCATACTGCCACTAATTTTGTCAGTCGCGAGATTGACACAGATTTTTTGGAGAGTTTGATCCTGGCTCAGAGTGAACGCTGGCGGCGTGCTTAACACATGCAAGTCGAGCGAAGTACTAACGGTAGCAATACTGGATAGGCTTAGCGGCAAACGGGTGAATAACACGTAGGCAATCTGCCTCTTAGAGGGGGATAGCCCGCCGAAAGGCGGGATAATACCGCGTAAGATTAAGGTCCGGCATCGGATTTTAATGAAACATCCGCAAGGATGGCTAAGAGAGGAGCCTGCGGCCTATCAGCTAGTTGGTGAGGTAACGGCTCACCAAGGCGACGACGGGTAGCCGGTCTGAAAGGACGGTCGGCCACACTGACACTGAGACACGGGTCAGACACCTACGGGTGGCAGCAGTGAGGAATTTTGGACAATGGGGGAAACCCTGATCCAGCGACGCCGCGTGGAGGACGAAGGTCTTCGGATTGTAAACTCCTTTTGTTCGGGACTAAGAAACCGGTAGAAATATCGGGAGTGAATGTACCGGATGAATAAGCCACGGCTAACTTCGTGCCAGCAGCCGCGGTAATACGAAGGTGGCAAGCGTTACTCGGAATTACTAGGCGTAAAGGGCAGGTAGGTGGTCTGATAAGTCTGTTGTGGAAGCTCCCGGCTTAACTGGGAGAGGCCAACGGAAACTATCAGACTTGAGTGTAGGAGAGGGTATTGGAATTCCCGGTGTAGCGGTGAAATGCGCAGAGATCGGGAGGAACACCAATGGCGAAAGCAGATACCTGGACTATTACTGACACTAAGCTGCGAAAGCTAGGGGAGCAAACAGGATTAGATACCCTGGTAGTCCTAGCTGTAAACGATGCACATTAGACGTGAGGGGTATCGACCCCCTTCGTGTCGACGCAAACGCATTAAATGTACCGCCTGGGGAGTACGGCCGCAAGGTTGAAACT
>CAZCJA010000014.1:22930-38381 GCA_964499015.1 uncultured Elusimicrobia bacterium | reverse complement strand
TAGCCGTTGAAGCACTCAATCACGCCTTAAAAACCCATGCTTAAGAAAAAAGTTATCGTCGCGATGTCCGGCGGGGTCGATTCCTCCGTCGCGGCCGCGCTTCTCGCATCGCAAGGACATGACGTCACCGGCGTGACGCTGCGGCTGCTGCCGCGGGGCGGAATGGGCTTTGGCTGCTGCGGCTCGCCCGATGATATTTCCGTCGCCAAACGCTCCGCCGAAAAAGCCGGCGTTCCCCACTACGTGCTCGACTACGCAAACGATTTCAACGAAAGCGTCGTGAATTACTTTGTTAACTCCTACGTCGCCGGCGAGACTCCGAACCCCTGCCTCGCCTGCAACCGCCACATCAAGTTCGACAAACTTAAACAGTTCGCCCAATCGCTCGGCGCGACCCACTTGGCTACCGGCCACTACGCGCGCGTCGTGGAGTCCACCGACGGCGCATCGCGGTTTCGTCTTTTCGAAGCGGTGGACCCGGGTAAAGACCAGTCGTACGTTCTCTACAACGCGACCCAACATGGCCTTGCTGAAACCCTTTTTCCCGTCGGAGACAAGCCCAAGAGCGAGATCCGTGAGCTCGCTAAAAAATTTGACTTGCCCAACTGGGACAAGGAAGACAGCCAGGAAATCTGCTTTGTGCCGAACAAGGACTACCGATCGTTCATCAAAGGCAAAATTAATATTCGCGCCGCCGATGCTCCGGCCACAACGCGCCAGGGCTACATCAAAGACACCTCCGGCAAAATCCTTGGCCTGCATGACGGCGTCGCTTTTTTCACCGTCGGCCAACGCAAAGGATTAAACATTCAGTCCAACGTGCCGATGTACGTGACGCGGCTCGAGGCGGCCACCAACACGGTCGTTGTCGGACGCGACGACGAAGGCTGTTCAAAAGGGCTAGCGGCCAACGATTTAAATTGGATTTACGGAGCGCCGCCGGACACGGAATTTTCCGCCCTGGTGAAAATTCGCTACAAACATGAACCCGCGCCGGCGACGGTCCGCGTTCAGGGTGAGAATGTCGAGGTCCGCTTTGACACCCCACAGCGCGCCGTCACCCCGGGACAAGCCGCCGTTTTTTACCGCTTTGATGATAAAATCGGCGCACGCGAAGTGATCGGCGGCGGAAAAATCGTCCGCGCGGAAAACTAGCCCCAAGAGGTTCCCATGTCTTACGACGTCATCATCATCGGGGGAGGCGTTGTTGCGGCCGCATCCGCCTTCGAATTGGCCAAAGCCGGGCTCAACGTGGCCGTTCTGGAGAAAGCGCACCTCGGTGCCGGCGCCTCCGGCGCCAGCGCGGCCCTTCTCGAATTTCAGATCGACGCATTCCGCAATGAACCGTTCTATTCCATCGCCAAAGCCAGCCGCCCGATGTTCCGCCCTCTCGCCAAAGAAATAAAGGAAACCTCGGCGATCGACATTCAATACGAACCGTGCGGCATCGTCCAGTTGGCGCTGAGCGACACCGACGTCAGCGCTCTCAAAACCGAAGTGAAGCGCCAAAACGATTTGGGACTGCGCGGCCGCTGGGTTGACGCGACACCGCTCAACGAAATGGTACCGGAACTGAACGATTCGATTTTGGGCGGCGCATTTTTCGAGGAAGACGGGCAAGTCAGCGGCGAACGGTTTTTGCGCGGACTGATGAAGTGTGCGATCATCCACGGCGCGAAGTTGATTGAGGATTTGCGGGCGCTGCAGTTAAAGCGCGACGGGCAGCGCATCGTCGTCGAAACCCCCAATGAAAATTTCAGCGCGCCTCATATCATTGTGGCCGCCGGCGCCTGGAGCGACGAGATTCTCGCGCCGCTGGGACTTAAATGCGGCGTTGAACCGGTCAAAGGCCAGCTCGCCGTGTTCGACACGCCCAGGCGTCCCGTTCCCATGCCGGTATACACGCGCACCCGCGGCTATATCGCCCCAAAACAAGACGGATACACCCTCGCCGGTTCGACCGTTGAGAAAGTGGGTTTCAACACCGCGGCTTCTGAAGAAACGCGCCGCGATCTGGCTGGCCGCGCGATCCAGCTTGTTCCGTCACTGGCCAAAGCGGCGCTGCGTCCGCTAACCATCGCCGGATTGCGCCCGGGCTCACCAGACGATCTTCCCTTTCTCGGCAAATTTCCCGAATTTGAGAATCTGGTGGTGGCGACCGGCCACTTCCGCAACGGTATCCTTCTCGCACCGATCACCGGGCGAGTGGTCTCCGAACTGATCGTTAAAAACCAGGCGTCCATTGACATCGCCCCGTTCCGCCCGGACCGCTTTTCCGTAGCGGCCGAGTCATGAGAGTGAAGACCGACCCATTTGGCCTTCTCGCCTTCATTCACTGGAACCATATTTGGAATAACCATCATTTCGACAAACCCACGCTAAAAAAATCCATCGATCAATTAAGCGACCTGGGCATCTCCCATATCCGCATGGACATTCTCTGGTCCGATCTTTATGCGGGCCCGGGCAAATTCGATTTTTCCCATTATGACCACATCATCGAGGGATTGGAGAAGAAGAACATCCGCGTGCTCGGACTGTTCAACTACAACAAGGACTATAAAATCGACGGAAAAGAAGTGTGGAGCAATCCGCCCGATTCCTTCGACGATTTCGCCGCGTACGCTGCGGCCACGGTGAGCCGTTACAAAGGATGGATTAAGCATTGGGAAGTCTGGAACGAACCCAATCACCCGGTGTACTGGTCGGGTCCCAAGGACGGGCTCAAATTGTACGCGTCATTACTGAAAAAAACCTACGCGGCCGTAAAAAAGGCCGATCCGTCGTCCATCGTTTTAAACGGCGGACTAACGGCCGCCATCACCGAGGACGTGGAAAATCTTTACCGCGAAGCGGGCAAGAACGCGTTCGACATCCTGAACATTCATCCGTTCATCAATCCGAAAAAGCCGGACGCGCCGGAAATATTCGACGAGCTTATGAAAACGCTCGAAGCGATCATGAACAAACATGGAGATAAGGAAAAAAAGATTTGGATCACGGAAATCGGTTGCCCGGGCGTTCCCAAGGGAAAAATGAAGACGCAGACCACATGGTTCGAAGGCGAGGCCGAGAATGAGGAAGAACAGGCGGAATGGTTGAAGAAAGTTTACGCGCTGATGAAACAGCACCCGCGGATTGAAAAATTATTTTGGGCGTTTTACCGTGACACCGACGGAATGTTTAAAGACGCCACCGACCATTTGGGCATCGTCCGGCATGATTTGAGTCCGAAACCCGCCTACTTCGCCTTAAAAAACCTAATCACCCATCACGCCGCGCGCTAAAGCATGCGCCTGAGAATCCTCCCACAGTTTCGCGCGGTGGAGAGAAAGCCCCAGCGAACGGGCAATTGACGAAAAGAAATCGTGATCTTGCGGCGTGAATGGTGTTTTTTCATCGCGCGTCACGATAAGCGCCCCAAAAATACACTCGCCGACCAGAATAGGAATGTGCGTTCCCATCTTGCTGACCGACGGCGGCATGAACTGCTGATCGCCTTTGTGCGCGATGATGCGGCATTCGAGGCCGTCGGGCCCGACCTCGCGATTAATCAATTCGGAAACGTTCTTCACCCACTCGCCCGAGTTGGACAACGATCCGCTTAGAATATCCGAAATCTGCGCCATGGCTTTCGCCCGCGACACCAGGCGGTCGCCAGCATCCTGCTCCCTTAACAGCGTGACCAAAAGAACGTACAAAACCCCGATCAACATGCCGATGAGGATCAGCTGCCCGCCGATGTGCAGGTTCGACGTTCTCTCCGCTGCGGACCGAGTGATCAAAAGACCCGCGTACAGAAAAAGCGACAAGGTCGCCGTGAACACGAAAGTCCCCAAATCGCGGCGATACAAGCTGACGCCGAGGACCGTCAAATACAAAACATACAACGGGCTTTGAATCCCGCCGGTGAGATGGATGATTGACGTGATGGTAAAACAGTCAATTGCGATCAGGACAAAATGCAGGAACGGCCCCTGAGACGACTGCCGCGACGCGTAATGAGCGAGCCCGTAAAAAACGGTGTACGACAGAAAAAGCGCGAGAGTCAGCAGAAGCTTGGTGGATGAATTGCCGGCGACCAGCAGGACGCTGATCAGAAAAGTGAAGCTGGAAATCCAAAAACGGAAACGGTTATCCGCTTGGATACGGAGCGCATAATTGGTCAACGCGGGGCCTCGGTGCGTCTATTTTTTTATGGGTCTTCCGACGGTAACGCCGAGGAGCTTACTAATTTTTTCCAGAGTCTGTGTGTAGTCGAGGGGCTTGCCGAGGTAATCATCGGCGCCGGAATCGATGATTTTTTTCTTGATGTCGGCCGAGTCATAACCGGTGACGGCCAAAATTTTGGTGTGCTTGGTTTCCGCGTCGTCGCGGATCATTTTGCAGACCTGGAAGCCGTCGACACCGGGCAAAAGCAGGTCCAAAATGACCAAATCCGGCATGAACGTGTGGACCAAACGCCCCGCGGAGAAACCGTCCATCGCGGTCTCGAGCTGATGCGGGATGGTATCGGCCAAAAGGTCTTTAATGAAATCGACGATCTCGGGCTCGTCGTCCACCACAAGGATCTTTTTATTGACCAGTTCCTGCTCGATTTGAGCCTGAATCTCGGGCAGGGTCAAGCCTTTTGCCACGAGACGCTTCACTTTGGACAGACGTTCCATGGTGGGCGCTTCCTCATAAAGGCGGTGGCCGCCTTCGGTGGTCATGGCTGTCTTGAGCAGGCCGATGTCCGTGTAGTAACGGATGGTCGAAACCAGGACGTCGGCCTTCTCGGCCATTTCGCTTATTTTGAGGAGATCGGATCGTTTTTTGGTCATGTTTTACGCGCCTTTTTAACTTCAGCTTCTTACTTGAAGTTTAGGGCGCAGATGCATGACTTGCAAGGCTTCTTTTATGGATTATTGAGGATAAGACCGAGGAACGCCAAGCGCAAACTAGCTCAGCGCTTTGATGTTTTGTTCGAGGCGGGTGGCCCGCTCTTTCGATTCTTTGAGGCGGGTTTGAGCCTTCTCAATCTCTTCTTTCGGAGCGTGCGTCACAAAATCCTGATTGGCAAGCTTCTTACTCATGCGATCGGTGTCTTCTTTCACCGTAAGCAGTTCTTTCTCGAGGCGTGCCTTTTCTTTTCCAAAATCGATTAATCCTTCCAGCGGCACATAAAGGTCCGCCCCCGGAATCACGGCCGATGCCGAGGCTTTGGGGCGCGCTGCGTTGGCGTCCACGTTCAAATTCCCCACCCGGCTGTTCAGCGACTGCAAAATAATTTTCTGCGCTTCGATCAGCTTCACGGTTTCAGTGTCGGATGATTTCACCATAACGTCGATCGGCTGCGTCACGGGAATGCCCATTTCCGAGCGGATCGCTCGCAATTTGGTCACCATTTCCTGCAAAACTTTCATGCGGCCGAACGCGGACTTATTGTCCCACGATTTCACGGCCTGCGGCCAGGATGCGGCCATTAAGTGTTGGGCGATTTCGCCGTGCGGCTTGGGAATTTTCTGCCACAGCTCTTCGGTGATGAACGGCATGAACGGATGGAGCAGGCGCAGCGTGCCTTCGAGCACCGTGGCCAAGGTTGCCCGGGCGGCGGCGCTGGGGTTATCGCCCAAAAGACGCGGCTTGGCCATTTCCAAATACCAATCACACAAATCCCCCCAGAAAAAGTCGTACAAACCGCGCGATGCGGCGTCCATGTCCATGGATTCCATCGCGCTGCTGGTTTCGCGGATGACTTCGTTATAACGGTGCAGGATCCATTGATCGGCCAGCTCCATGCCCTTCTCCCACGTTTCGCGCGGCGGGATGCTGGTCATGCCGGCCAAATTCATCAGTGAGAAGCGCGTGGCGTTCCAGACCTTGTTGGAGAAATTGCGGGTCATGACAAAGTTTTCTTTGGAGATCTGCATGTCGCGGCCGGGCGCTGCGGATTGCGCGAGCGAGAAACGCACCGCGTCCGCGCCGAATTCTTTGATCAAATCCAGCGGATCAATCACGTTACCGAGGGACTTCGACATCTTGCGGCCCTGCTTATCGCGCACGATGCCGTGAATAAGCACATGAGAGAACGGCACTTTCCCCATGAATTCCAGGCCGAACATGACCATGCGGGCCACCCACAAATAAAGAATTTCGTGACCGGTGACGAGGGTTGAAGTCGGGTAAAAACGTTCCAAGTCCACGGACTCCGGCTTGCCCGCCGTGGCGGGCCATTTGAACACGGACATCGGCCAGAGCGCGGACGAGAACCACGTGTCGAGCACATCCGGGTCCTGTTCCAACTGCGTGCCTTTGCACGTCGGGCACGACGTCGGATCTTCCAGAGAAACGACCGGCGGGCAGGTTTTCTTGGACTTGCAGTACCACGCGGGAATGCGATGGCCCCACCAAATTTGGCGGGACACGCACCAGTCGCGCAGGTTCTTCAGCCACAAGCGATACGGGCTTTCCCAGCTTTCCGGCACGATCTTCACTTTGCCTTTCTTGCTGGCGTCGAGCGCCTTCTTCGACATCTGCTTCATCGACAAAAACCACTGTTCGGATTCAAGCGGCTCGATCACCTGGTCGCAGCGGTAGCAAACGGACACCGCGAGGTTGTGATCTTCCACTTTTTCCAAAAGCCCGAGCTTCTCCAATTCTTCGACGGCTTTTTTGCGCGCCTCAAAGCGATCCACGCCGGCAAACACCGGGCCAGCGGCCTCCGTCATTTTTCCATCGAAGCCGATCACTGTGATGTGCGGCAATTTATGGCGCGCGCCGATTTCAAAGTCGGTCGGGTCGTGGGACGGCGTCACCTTCACCGCGCCGGAACCAAAGGATTTATCGATCACGTCGTCCGCAATCACCGGGATCTCGCGATCGGTGAGCGGCAGCTTCACTTTTCCGCCCACCACCCCTTTGTAGCGTTTGTCTTTCGGATGGACGGCCACAGCGGTATCGCCGAGCAATGTTTCGGGACGCGTGGTGGCGACGATTAAATAGCCGGCGTCATAGAGAGAGGGCGCTGCGGGTTTCTTCTTTGCGGCAGCGCGTTTTTCTTTGCGGCGCTCCACCAGCGGATACTTGATGTGCCAGAGATGGCCCTTCACATCTTTGTGTTCCACTTCGATGTCGGCCAGCGCGGTGTGGCAGCGCGGGCACCAATTCACCAGGCGAAAACCGCGGTACAGGAGTTTTTTATTGTAGAGATCAACGAACGCGTGGCGCACGGCTTTGGAACACACCTCGTCCATGGTGAAGCGGGTGCGCGACCACTCGAGCGTGGCGCCCAATTTACGCAGCTGCATAAGAATGGTGTCGCCGGCTTCCTTGCGCCAGGCCCACATGCGCTCGACAAATTTTTCACGGCCCAAATCCTGCCGCGTCATGCGTTCGGTCTTAAGAAGTTTTTCCACCACGTTCTGCGTGGCGATGCCGCCATGATCGGTACCCGGCACCCACAACGCCGCGTCGCCTTTCATTTTGTGATAGCGGATAAGAGCGTCTTGAAGAGTGGAGTTCAGCGCGTGGCCCATATGCAGGGACCCGGTCACGTTTGGCGGCGGAATGACAATTGTGTACGACTCGCCGGTGGAGGCGGGTTGGAAATAGCCGTTTTTCTCCCACTCCTCGTACCAGCGGGATTCAACGTTGGTTGGATCGTATGTTTTGGCCAGTTCTTCCATATATAAAGTAATCGCCCCCCCGCCACTTAATGACGGGAGGGCGATTGTGTCGCTAGTTTATCGAATGTGGGTCTATTTTAGAAGTCGCCCGGAGGCATTCCGCCCGGCATTCCCGGCATCGGATTTCCCTTCTTTTCCGGGAGGTCCGTGACAAGAACTTCGGTGGTCAGCACCAAGGTCGAGACCGAGGCGGCGTTCTGCAGAGCCGAACGAACGACTTTCATCGGGTCCACGATTCCCGCGTCGATCAGGTTTTCGAATTTGCCGGTGGCGGCGTTGAATCCGAAGGCCTGGTCTTTCTCGTTGCGAATGCGTTCGACGATAACGGCTCCGTCGACGCCCGCGTTCTCGGCAATTTGCTTCACCGGTTCTTCGATGGCGCGGCGGATGATGTTGATGCCCGTCTGCTCATCGATGTCGTCGCCTTTCAACGTGGCGATGGCGGAAGCGGCGCGCAGCAGAGCGGTTCCGCCGCCCGGCACGATGCCTTCTTCAACGCCCGCGCGGGTCGCGTGCATGGCGTCTTCGACTTTGAATTTTTTTGTTTTCATTTCGGTTTCAGTCGCCGCGCCGACGTTAATGACGGCCACGCCGCCCTTCAACTTCGCGAGACGCTCTTGGAGCTTCTCTTTGTCGTAGTCGGAGGTGGTGTCTTCAATCTGTTTGCGAATCTGACCGATGCGGGCTTCAATGTCTTTCTTTTTGCCTTCGCCGTCGATGACCGTGGTGTTTTCTTTGTCCACCACAACTCTCTTGGCGCGGCCGAGAGACGTGAGATCCGCTTTGTCGAGCTTCAAACCTTTCTCTTCCGAGATGACGACGCCGCCGGTGAGGGTGGCAATGTCTTCGAGCATCTCTTTGCGGCGGTCGCCGAAGCCCGGGGCTTTTACGGCAACGCAGCGCAGACGGCCCTGGAGCTTGTTCACAACCAGGGTGGCGAGCGCTTCGCCTTCGACGTCTTCAGCGATCAGCAGGAACGGGCGGCCGGCTTGGAGGATTTTTTCCAAAAGCGGCAGAAGCTCGCTCATCGCGGAGACTTTCTTGTCGGTAATAATGATGTAGGGATTTTCGAGAACGGCTTCCATTCTTTCCGGGTCGCTGACGAAGTACGGAGAGATGTGGCCGCGGTCGAACTGCATGCCTTCCACGACTTCGAGGGTCGTGTCGGCGGATTTGCCTTCTTCCACGGTGATGACGCCGTCGCGGCCGACTTTGAGGATCGCGTCGGCGATCAAGCCGCCGATCACGCTGTCGTTCGCTGAGACCGTCGCGATCTGCGCGATTTCAGCCTTGGCTTTATCGGTTTCTTTCTCGATATTGACGGTTCTGGACATTTTCTTCAGCTGAGCGACGACCGCTTCAACCGCTTTGTCCACACCCTTCTTGATGCTGGCCGCGTTGGCGCCCGCTGTAATGTTGCGGATGCCTTCGGTGACGATCGCTTGCGCGAGCACCGTTGCGGTCGTGGTGCCGTCGCCGGCCACGTCGTTGGTTTTGGAGGCCACTTCGCGGATCAGCTGGGCGCCCATGTTTTCAAACGGATCTTCGAGCTCAACGTCCTTGGCCACGGTGACGCCGTCATTGGTGACGGTCGGCGAGCCGAATTTCTTGTCGAGCACCACATAGCGGCCCTTCGGGCCCAGGGTGGCTTTCACTGCGTTGGCGAGCTTATCGACGCCCGCTTTCATCGCGCGACGGGCTTCGTCGCCGTATTTAATTTGTTTAGGCATAGTTGTCAGTCCTCCTTAATATTATGAGAGCACGCCAAGAACGTCGTCTTGGCCAATGATCAAATAGTCTTCGTCGTCGAGTTTGATTTCGGTGCCGGAGTATTTCCCGTACAGAACACGGTCGCCCGCTTTGAGATCCATCGGAAGGACTTTGCCTTCATCGGTGGTTTTGCCTTTTCCAACGGCCACCACTTTTCCTTCCTGCGGTTTTTCTTTGGCGGTATCGGGAATAATAATGCCGCTTTTCTTCATTTCTTCTTTTTCAGTCGGTTTGATGAGAACACGATCGCCCAGGGGGCGGATTTTTACACCAGTCAAGGTTGCGTCGGCCATAATTGGCACCTCCAGATTTAGACTGCTAAATTCACGACCTAAAAAAACCACCCGCGGAAATGCAAATCCTCGACGGATGGTTGTGTCGGATTGAAACGATTGTATTACAGCGCCGTCTTTTCTGTCAAGCTCAAACTTTGAGTGCTAAGAATGATTCCCCTCGTATACCTGCTTCAAAAAGGCCGTGTCTTCACGCCACTTCTTCTTAATTTTCACAAAAATTTCCAAATAAACCGGCCGGCCCAATGACTTTTCGATCTCTTCACGGGCTTTGGTGCCCAGCCTTACAATAGACGCGCCCTTATTCCCCACCATGATCTGTTTCTGGCCGTCGGTCTCCACATAAATGGTTGCGCGGATCAGATCTTTGCGGCCTTCTTGCTCTTTGAAATCTTCGATGACCACGGCGGCCGCATGCGGAACTTCTTTCTCGTACATATTAAAAATCTGTTCACGCAAAAGTTCCGTGACATAAAAACGTTCCCAGCGGTCCGTCACTTGATCGGTCGGAAAATAGGCCGGTGATTCGGGAAGCTTCTCTTTGAGGGCATTCTTGAGCGGATCGAGGCCCTGCTTTCCTTTGGCGCTGATACCGAATACCGTAAACGATGCCGGAAGCGCTTGTTTGATGGTGTCCATGATTTGCTTGATCGGCTCTTTGCCTGAAATGGTATCGAGCTTGTTCACCGCGACAAAAACGGGCTTCCCCGCTTTCTGCAGGTTTTCAGCAAAGGTTTTGTCCTCATCATTCAATGCGCGCGGCTCAAGCAGCCACAACACGACATCGGCGTCATCGAACAAGGAGCGCATGATGGCCTTTTTCATTGTGGACTGGAACGCGTCCGTGGGTTTAAGCCAGCCGGGCGTATCGGAGAAAATCATCTGCATACCTTCTTCGTTCAATATGCCGAGGATGGATTCGCGCGTGGTTTGCGGCTTGGGCGAAACGATGGAAAGCTTAACGCCGAGCAGCGCGTTTAAGAGCGTGGACTTGCCGACGTTCGGCCAGCCAACGATGGCCACATAACCCGATTTAAACAGAAAGAAGGTTTCCGAAAGAGGTTCGCAGGTAGCTGGAGAAGAATTTCTCAGCGCGTGGCTGCAGGTGCTTGCAATGGGACGGGGTGGCTTTAATAACGGCGGCTCCGTTTTCTCCGGCTCCGGCCAAATCCTTTTTTCCATCCGGCGATTCGCACCAGGATTTCACCATTGCCGGCGTCACTTCGAGATGGAATTGCAAAGCGTAAACGTTATCGCCGTAACGATAGGCCTGGTTTTCGCATTTTGCGGTGCGCGCCAGCTGAACGGCGTGGCTGGGCAAATCAAACGTGTCGCCATGCCAATGCAGAACCGTTTGCTGCAGCGGAAAATCTTTGAAGTGCGCGTCGGTACGGCCGGCCGGCGTCAAATCGACCGGATGCCAGCCCACTTCCTTATATTTATTGGGGTACACGCGCGCGCCGAGCGCCTTGGCGATGAGCTGAGCGCCCAAGCAAATGCCCAGCACGGGCTTTTTCTCTGAAATCATTTTTTCGAGGAGCGACACTTCCTCGCGAAGAAACGGATAAGTGGCGACGTCGTCGACATTCATCGGGCCGCCCATGACGATTAAGCCTTCCAAATCGCTGGTATCGCGCGGGAGGCCGTCGCCTTCATATAAGTGGAGATCGTGAAAAGGAAGGTGCAATTTTTTAAGAACGTCGCCCAATAACCCGACGGTTTCGCCTGCGCTGTGATAGAGCCCGTAGATCATACCCATCTCCTTGCCTGATCAAATTTTACCATAAGCCGTCACCTTGGCGTCATACGCAATTTACATCCCCCACATGGACGGGGCCGGGGAGCGGGGTCATAATGGCTCAATCAATAACAGGAGTTAATTATGGACCAAATGGTCATTTCGAAAATTGAAGAAGAAGTGTTAGTGGTCTCGCTGCGCCGGCAGCGCGATCAAATGAACGAGATTGTCGATGCGTTTGAACGCCGCGACATGTCGGTCGAAGAAATCAAGGAATCGCTAAAAAGCGTCGAAGAACGCCTGCGCGGCTTACGCAAGCGCGGCCCGCTCGCCCGTTCGTAAAAAAATCACCTCAAACACCGCCGGCCGCCCGAGCGCCAGCTCCACGGCCTTGCGGTAAGAAGCTCCCTGCTCCCGATAATGCTCTGCGTCGCTTGAACGGCTGGTTTTGTAGTCGGCGACCACGAGCTTCCCATCTTTTTCGTACAACAGGTCGATGATGCCACGCATCACGGTAGTGCCGTTCGGATAAAAGAAAGGGATTTCCCGCCCCACAATGGTCGCGCCCGCCAAATGCGCGTACGCCGGCGTCTCCAAGAAGGCTTCCATCAGTTCCTGGGCGGCGACGAGTTCCGTGGCTTTCTTTAGTTTCTTTTTGAAATCCTTCTTTTGCGTGGCGAAGTCCCACTCTTCCAAAATTTTATGCGAGACAATGCCGAGTTCAATCGCCGCTTCACGCCGCTCCACCGCCTCGGCGTCATCTTCCACCACGCGCCACTTTTCGGGCTCTTTTAAATAGGAACTCGGCGAATCGAACAGCTTCTTTGCGCCGAGCGTTTCTTTTTCGGTGCGCCACGCCGCGAAACGGTCGAGAGCGGCCTTCACGTCGGCCGAACTCAATTTCACCACCGACTCTTTAAAGCGCCGGGTGGAAATATCCATTTTTTCATAGGGAAATGTCGTGGCCGGAATATTAAGGCCCGCCGCGGGCCAGGCGCCGGAACGCTTCAGAAAATCCATAAATTCAGAACCGCGGCGCGCCTGCGCGTTTAACATCAGGAAAAGCCGCTCTTTGGCGCGGGTGAGCCCGACGTAGAACACGCGCACCTCTTCCGCGGCTTCGCGGCGGTCAATCTCGTCTTCGATCGCCACGAGCGTGGACGACACCACGTCCGCCGAACGCAGGCGCAGGCCCACGCGGCCACCGCGCCAGTCGCGGCGCAGCAATGTTTCACTTTTGAAGTGACCGGGCGGGGCGCTGATATTGGGAATAAAGACCACGGGAAATTCCAAGCCTTTGGCTTTGTGCAGCGTCATGATCTTCACCGCGTCCACCTGAACGTCGGCCAGCGGGTTTTCCCCTTCGTCACGTTCGTCGACGCGATATTCATTGAACCGGTCGACGAATTGCGCGAGCGTCATGGGCTCCGCGGCCGCCCAATCGTGCGCGAGCCGCTGGATTTTCACCAGGTTCGCCCACTCCTGATCGCCGTAGCGTCCTTGCGCCGCGAGAACGGGCAGCCATGTTTTCTCAAAAACGTCCTGAATCAAATCCGACAAAGGCGTGGTCGCGCTTTTATCGAGCCAGATGCGCAGTTGTTTGTAGAGCGGCGCCAGCTTTTCGGTCAGCACGCGCGGGGCGCGGCGGTAATCAAAGCCCTCGGCCCGCTTGAGTTCGAGAATTTCTTTGTCGGTGAGCGCGCCGATCGGCGAGCGCAGCACGCCGAGGAGCGGCAGCGGATCGTTCGGGTCGGCGATCGCGCCCAGCACGTTCAACAGCTCGATCACTTCCGGCCGCCGATAGAACGATTTTTCGCCTTCGGCCAGATAGGGAATGCCTTTCTCGCGAAAAACGCTCAAGTAGTCTTCAAACGGCGTCGAGGTCCGGAACAAAAGCGCGATGTCTTTAAAGGAAAGCTTCTCGTTCACATTCGCCTTGATCCAATCGGCGATCACCAGCGCCTCGCGGCGGCGCATATCTTCGGCCGACACTTTTTCGTCGCTGTCGCTCTTGTCGATCACAAAAAATTCCATGCCCGGACGGTTGGTGTCGGCGTCGTGCGGCACAAGATCGATGTAGCGCGGCTGAACAAACGTTTCTTCCACCATCAAAGACGGAAAAATATCGTTCACGGGCGTGAGAATGTGGCGATGGCTGCGGAAATTGACCGACAACGTCGCGCGCGACGCGCCCTGCTGTTCGATGTGGTCGCAAAACTGCTCATAGGCGGCCATGTCCGCGCCACGGAAGTGATAAATCGACTGTTTGGGATCGCCGACGATAAACAACCGGCCTTCGCCGGTGCGGCTGTCCTTCCAATGCGCGGCCGCGCCGGGCAGGTCCTCGGCGAGATAAAGCAGGATTTCGCCCTGCAGCGGATCCGTGTCTTGAAACTCGTCGATCAAGAAGGCGTCGTAGCGTTTCTTTAGGCTGGCGCGCACATCTGGATGGTCGCGCAGCAAATCGCGCGCGTGCACCAAGAGTCCCGAATACGGCATCACGCCGCGGCGGCGCAATTCCTGGCGGTACGCCTGAACAAACGGCAAAACAGTTTCGAGCGCGCGCTCAATGAGGACGTCGCTGACGCGGTAGAGCGCGAGCCCGCGCGCAATCAGCCGCCGCAACGCGCTCGCGGCCTCATCGGGCCAGGCGTCGGGCGCTTTCAGTTTCCGGATCGCTTCCAAATCGGCTTCCTGGAGTTTCCGTCCGCCGATGGCTTCGGTGAAAATATTCTGCAGAGCCTGCAACCGCGGGCCGGTGGCGTGCGACCGCGCGGAAACGGGATTGTTGTTCAGCAGGCCGTCGAGCTCCTGCTTCCAATTGCGGGCGAACAAACGCAGATCTTCCCGTTTCCTTAAATTCTCCAGCTCCACTTCCGGCGAAGCGATGCCGCGGGCGAGTTCCTTTAAATCATCGAGCGAAACCAGCGCGAGCAAATCCTGCCAGCGCTGGCCGGTCTTGCTCGCCGCGGCGAGCTCGCGGCCGAGCCAGCGCGTCCACATGTCTTCAAAAATTCCTTCGGCGACGATGCCTTTATCCACCTGGAAATGCGGATCGACGCCGGCCTGGAGCGGGTAGAGATGCAGAATGTCGCTGGCGAAGCTGTGGATCGTGCTGATAGCGGCGCGGGTCATGCTGTCCAGCGCGCGCTGGGCGAGTTCCGAGGGCAATTGCTTGCGCAGCTCCGCCTGCAAACGGTCGCGCATCTCTTCCGCGGCTTTCTTCGTGAACGTCAGCGCGACGATGCGTTCGATCGGGACTTGGCGTTTAAGCAGAAGCCCCATCAAGCGTTCGATGAGAATGGTGGTTTTACCGGTCCCCGCTCCGGCCACGACGATGATGTTCTTGTCGAGGTCGTCCGCGGCGCGGCGGCGATCGGCGTAATCGATCGGCTGGCTCATTTGCGTTTTCCGCGCAGGGCCAAAAGCGTTTTGGTGGCGCCTTGCTGCGAACGGTACACGGCCAAACTATCGTTCTTGCGGCAGATCGAGGCCAAACTGCAGCGATCGCAGTACTCGCCGGGAATAATCGGATAATGGCCGGCGCGCAGCGAGGTCAGCTGCACGCGCAGTGTTTCCAGCAGATCTTTCTGATAGCTCTGCCAATCGTCCCACGTCAGTTCGTCGGCCATCTCCGGCTCTTTCAGGTACTTATAAATAAAGGACACGCCCGCCAGCGGCTTTTGGTTCTGTTTCAAAAATTGCTCGCACAACAACAAGTACAGCGACGGCTGAGCCCGGAACCCTTTCAAGCTGGGCGTGATCACGTTGTCGTCCCATTTTCCGCCGCTTTTGTAATCGATTATGCGCGCCGAATCGGCGCCGACGTCGATCCGGTCCATTTTTCCCACCCATTCCACGCCGTCGAGCGGAGCGGCGAGTTTGGCGCTGACGCGCGTTTCAAAAAACATGGGCACAAAGCCGTCTTTCGTCAAATTTTCCAGATCAAGCTCGAGCAAGTCATGCAGCTGTTTTTTCATGCT
>CAZCJA010000014.1:0-22920 GCA_964499015.1 uncultured Elusimicrobia bacterium | reverse complement strand
GCCAGATGATCGGCCAAACCGCGGCTTCGGTTTGCGCGGCCTCGCCGAACACCGCGTCGAACGTCGTTTCAAATATTTTTTCAGGGATCTTGGCCTGGGGCGCGACGGCGCCGTTTTTGGTTGCCTCTTTAAAGAAGAGTTCGAAAAAGCCGTGCACCAGCTTTCCTTTGATGCGCGGGTCGAGCTGGTCCGGTGTGCGCCGCGCCTCTTTGGGGTCGATTTCCAGGACGCACTTCACAAAATATTGAAACGGGCAATGGCCGTAGGTTTCCATGTGGGTCGCGGAGAGCCGTGCCGGGTTTTGCTCCCCCACTTCGCCGTCGTACGGACCCGGCCCTTCAAACGACTGCAGCGCTTCATGCGCGTCCACGCGGGATTTGAGCGCCAGCGCCTCCGGTTCCGCCGCCGAGAGTTCGAGCGCCGCATTTTTTTGCTCGCTGAGCAGGCACGCCGCCACCAAATCGCGCGGCGAGGCGGTGGCGCCCATGTTTTTTAATTTCTCGCGGTGCGAACGCGGGACGGTGACCGCGATTTTATCGAGGGTTGTGTCCTGCTTTTCCGCCCACGCGCGTAAAAACGGCGACGGGCCGACCACCGCGCCTTCATCGTCTGAACGCTGATACGTGAACAGCAGCTTTTCGCGGGCGGAAGTAGAAAGAATCTCGAACAACAGCCGCTCTTCTTCGTGCGCCGTCATTTTTTGAGAAATTTTATAGCCGAGCCCGTTGGTCAGCGCCATGCGCGCGTCGTCGCGCAGGAACGGATCCTCGCGGATGAGGCGCGGGAACGCTTTTTCTTCCACGCCCACCACCGCCGTAAAACGAAACGGCAAACCACGCGCCGCTTCCGCGTGCAAAAGAGCCACGCCGCGCGGCGTTTGCCCGTCGCGCGGGAGAATTTGCCGCGCCAGCCGTTCTTTCAGCGCCTCGAAATAATCGGACTTGGAAACTTTCTTGCCCAAGAGCTCGAACGGCTCCATTTGCGCGAACGTCGGCTCGATGTCGGCCCAATGAGCGCTGGCGCGCAAAACTTCTTCGGCCCGTTTGGCGTGCGCGGACCAGGCAGCGCTCGACGGCCACTCGGCGGAATCGATCCGTTCTTCCAGCGCGCCAATCAAGGAGCTGAAAAACGGCCGGCTGGCCAAATGCCGTTCGGTGGAGGAGTGATACGGAATCGACAGTTCGCGGAACGCATTCGGCAGTTCAACATCCAGGCGTTCGCGCGAACGGGCCACCACCGCCATGTCGGAAAACGGGATTTTTTCGTCGTCGTGGGCGCGGCGGAGGCGGCGCGCGACGGCCATCGCCTCATCGCGCAAGCCGGAAATATTCAGCACCTCGAATTGCGGAGCGGCCGGAATCTCCTCCTGCGCCAAGACGATTTCCTCCTGCATCACCGGTTGGAGATAGGTGTCGCGAAAACGCCGCGCGAACGCGTACGCCGGGTTTGCGGCGTCGTACGGAAAGTACATCCGCGACGGATGGTGCTTCACCACCGCCTGGAAAAAGTCGGTCTGCACGCCGGTGGCGTCGTAGAACCCGTAAAACAAAATTTCCTTGAAGCCCTTCAGATAGGTTGATTTCGGCGCGGCCTCAATCGCGGCGCGCACCAGCGTCGCGCGCGGCGCGACCGGAAGCGATTCCACTTTGTCCAAATACAGCCGGTACAGATGGAGCAGTTGTTTCAGGGATCCCACGTCCACGTCTTTGCCGAGGAACCCTTCCCCCACCGCTTCAATGATGCTGGCCGGAGCGCCGGCGTCGACCAAGTCGCGCAGCGTGGCGCGGACCGCCATCGGAAAACCGTCGGGAATGGCCAGATCGTCAAAATTGCTGAACGGCCGGTCGCTCTTAATAATGAATTTGACCAGGGTGTCGAAAAAGAGAGGGTCGGACAATACCGGTTTGCCCAGGGCCCCCTCCTGAACCACCACCCTCTCCGCCAGGGAGGAGAAGGTATGAAAGGTGATGTTCATAAACGCCTTTTTTTGACCCGCCAAAGCGATCTGCAGGCGTTCCAACAGGCGTCCTGAGGGGGCAACCACCGCCACCGCCGCCAATGGGTCGGCTTTAAGGGCCAAAACACGCTTTAAGAACGCGTTTTCCAGCCAGGGATGAAATGGGCCCGATTCAACGGTTAGCATGTTGTTTTAATCATATGAATTCACGTTTTAAGCGACCAGAACGCTCCTTTTGGCGTTGGGCCGTCCCGTTGCATGAGCAAGGGGTGTAACCCTTTTTAATAGCCTTGGGAGGCTGTGTGATGGAAGACAAAATGGAAAAAATTGACCGCAAAAAATTGAGCCGGGAAGACCTCCTGGCGGGCAAATGTACCCCCGAGGACGAAATCGCTCCCGGTGACCCTCGCTTTAAATCCCCGGACGAGATCCT
The DNA here is from genome assembly GCA_964499015.1 of uncultured Elusimicrobia bacterium. GTDB lineage: Bacteria > Elusimicrobiota > Elusimicrobia > F11 > F11 > CAZCJA01. The sequence goes on along the minus strand of CAZCJA010000014.1, from coordinate 20,530 downwards.
TTTACAGATGGTTCAACGGCGTCCTGCCGGCGCGGCCGAAGTAACCATTCAGCACGGCTACCGCCGCGGCGAAACCACGCTCAAACAAGACGAGAGCGTGCACACGCCGGCGGCCGAAACCCTGAAGAAAGAATTCGAACATCTTTCCACTCGCTACGAGCAAGACAAGGCGCGCTGGAAAGACTACGAACAACGCATTCAAGAATGGAAGACCCAAGTGATGAACGTCATACAAAACTTGAAAGAAGAGAATGACACCGAAACCTTGAAGAAGGAAATCGAAACTCTCAAAGAGTTGAACCGCCAGAAGGACGACGAGATCCGTTCGTTGGCCGACGAAATTAAAAAGTCTTCCGGTAAAAAGAAATAGCCGGTTGACTTCTCCCCTGTTTTTGGCTCATATTCAATTATGGCCACACAAATGGCGGGACTCGATCCCAAAGAATTCGCGCAAGTACTGGAACTGCTTAAGACAATCGATTTTTTAAGCGGCGTCCAGGACGCCGAGCTGAAAAGCATGTTGCTCTCTTTGCAGAAGCAATCCTTCCCCAAAAACGCCACCATCCTTTTTCAAGGCGAGATCGCCAATAACCTGTTTATTATTCGCAAAGGCAGCGTTTTGATCTCGACAAAAAACAAAGGCACGAAAATTGCCCTCGCCGAGCTTAAACCCGGGCAATATTTTGGCGAAATTTCCTTGCTTCGCCCCATGTCCGCCACCGCCACGGTGGCCGCGGGCGACGCCGGGGCCGACGTGCTCATTTTAGCGTTCGATGCGATGGCCCATTTGCGTAAAAAAATTCCCGACATTGACCAGCGAATCCAGCAGATTGCCGACAGCCGAATCGCCGCCCGCGAAAAAGCAAAAGACCTCGATAATCAAAGCTAGATTTATTTCTATTTGGCCTTGAAATCCGCCCTGTTTTGCGTTACTTTTCAGTAATGCAAAAACGATACCCTTTCCTCCCCGAAATGCTTGTCGGACTTGGGCTTACGCTGGTGGTTGCTTGGGCGTATGTCGCCCGAATGCCCGCCACCGAAACCATCAGCCTTAAGACCTACGACGTCACCGCGAAGTCGCTTTCCCGTTTCCGCCCCGCCGCCAAAAAAATCGACGCCATCAACATCGTTGAAATCGACGAAGAGTCGGTGACCACGCTGGGCCGCTGGCCGTGGCCGCGTAAATTGGTCGGCGAGCTTCTGGACGAAGTCACCGCCAAAGGCGCGAAAGTGGTCGGCCTCAACGTGATCTACGCCGACGGCGAAGAAGGCCAGGGCATCGATGAGATCGACCAATTGCACGCCACTTACTCAAAGATGCTTAAAAGCAAAACCGCCGAGTTGAAGAAAAAGAGAGTAGCGATCGGCGAGCTTGAAGAATTTCTCGACATCCTCGAAGAATCGAAAATGAATTTGGACGGCGACGCACACTTGGCCCGCTCCATCGAAGAAGCGGGCAACGTGGTTTTGCCGATGTATTTCCACCCCGGCAAAGAATTGGGCGACAACCTGGAAAAGATGCCGCCCTATTTTGACAAGGAAAAGATGGCGCTTTCCCCCGGCGCTTCCTCGGTGCCGAACGCACCTTCGGCCACTGCGGCTATTCTGCCGTTGGAAAAAATCGGCGCGGTCGCGCGCGCGGTCGGGCAATGCAATCTCATCCCGGACGTCGACGGCACCATTCGCCGCCTTCCCCCGGTCATGCGCTACGGACAAGGCTTCTATCCGTCCTTCGGACTCCAGTTGGTTCGCCAATATTTGAATTTGCAAAGAGAAGCCCTCGCCTGGAACGAAGGAAAAGGCTTCTCCCTCAAAAACGCGCTAATCCCGGCCGACAAGAACGCCGACGTGCTGATCGATTTTTCGAGCCCGGAAGGAACATTCAAGAAATACTCGTCGCTTGACGTTCTGAGCGGTGCCCTGCCGGACGGCGCGTTTAACAACAAGATTGTTTTGATCGGCGTCACCGCACCCGGCGCGAGCCAGGTGTACGTGGGACCCGGCGGGGTCAGCATGACGGACCTGGACGTCTGGTCGAACCATTTGGAAAATATTTTGAACCAGCGCTTTGTGTCACGGCCGCCGTGGGCCTTCTGGGCGGAAATCGGCATGATCGCGCTGGGCGGTCTGATCTTAATCCTGCTTTTACCGCTGACCAAAGCGCGCGTCTCCATTCCCGTCGCCGCGATTTTCTTCTGTATCTTGATCGGCACCAGCGCGATTCTATACGTGAAGAATGGCCTGTGGATTTCCCCCGCTTATGGCACCGTGCTTATTGTCGCCGGGTTTGTCGTGCTTATCGCTAAACGCCTGCTCTTCACCGAACGGGGCAAGGAAATTGTCGAGGCCGAAAGTGTCGAAACCAACAAGATGCTTGGCCTCTCCTTCCAGGGACAAGGAATGCTGGATCTGGCGTTTGAAAAATTCCGCAAATGCCCGCTGGATGATGCGATGAAAGAACTCCTTTATAACTTGGGCCTCGATATGGAGCGCAAGCGGCAATACACCAAAGCGGCCGCCGTGTACGAACACATCGGCAACGTCGACGCCTCATACAAGGACATCAAAGACAAAATTGATCTTTTGAAAAAAGCGGGCGAAGGCGCCGTTTTCGGCGGCATCGGGAAAAAAGGCTCCGAAGCCACGGTGGTCGTCGACGGCCTCGGCCAAAACACAACGCTCGGCCGCTACGAGATTGTCAAAGAGCTCGGGCGCGGCGCGATGGGCATCGTTTATCTCGGCAAAGATCCCAAGATCAACCGCCAGGTGGCGGTCAAAACGCTGCGCTTTGAAGACGAGGTCAGCGACGAACAAATGAAGACCACGAAAGCGCGTTTCTTCCGCGAAGCCGAATCAGCCGGAAACCTCACGCATCCGAACATTATTCGTATTTTTGATGCGGGCGAAGACCAGGACGTCGCGTACATCGCCATGGAACTTTTGGAAGGCCACGATCTAAAATCCAACTGCGAAAAACCAAACCTCTTCTCATTGGCGCGCGTGGTCGGCATCGTCACGCAAATCGCCGAAGCGCTCGATTACGCCCATAAACAAGGCGTGGTTCACCGCGACATCAAACCCGCGAACATCATGCTGCTGAAAGACGGCTCGCTGCGCATCACCGATTTCGGCATTGCACGAATACAAGCCAGCTCCAAAACAGCGACGGGCGCCGTCCTCGGCACGCCCGCTTACATGAGCCCCGAACAGATCAACGGCGGCAAGGCCGACGGCCGCGCGGACATATTTTCCCTGGGTGTCATGTTCTTCGAACTTTTGACCGGCCAAAAACCGTTCCAGGCCGATACGATCGCGGCATTACTGTACCGAATCGCCAACGTCGAGCATCCGAATCCGCGCGAATACAACCCCGCGATACCGCAAAGCGTGGTGAAAGTTCTGAACAAAGCGCTCGCGAAAGACCCGGAAAAGCGTTACCAAACGGCGGGCGACATGGCCAAAGACCTGCACCTCTGCCAAAAAGACTTACTGCAGGCACTGGACAACCCTGAAGTTGTGACCGCAACGGCGCCAAAAGCCGCCGAGGTACTCCCAACGGACGACTTGCAAAAAACATTCAATATTTCAGAAGAACCAAAGCCGGCTCCGCCCCTGAAAACGGCTGCGGCAGCAAGCACCCCGGAAATCCCGCCCAGCATGGATAGGATCCCGGGATTGGAAGGGAATTTCAGCCCCCCCTCATCGGCCGAAAAGGCGGATGAGCCGAAATAAGCATGGGCTACAAATTGAACATCGTCGGAAAAACAGACGTCGGCCGGAAACGGAAAAACAACGAGGACACGTACCTCGTGGATTCCGATTTGGGCTTAATGATCGTCGCCGACGGCATGGGCGGACACGCATCGGGAGAAGTCGCCAGCAAACTTGCCGCCGAGCTCTGCTCTGAGCAGATCAAAAAAGCCCTACAGACGGGGCATGTGCCGATTTTTTATCACGTGCCCCCGAACCCGAAGTTGGACGGGCGCAGCGTCATTCTCGGAGATTGCGTGAAATACGCGAACTATGCGGTGTACGAAGCCGCGCAAAGCAATCCGGCGAACAAAGACATGGGCACCACCATCGTCGCGGCGCTTTGGCTCGACGATCGAATGGCGGTCGCGCATGTCGGCGACAGCCGCCTGTATGTTTATCATGAAGGCAAGCTGGTGCAGCGCACCGTCGACCACAGTTTTGTTCAAGAACAAATCGCTCTCGGAAAAATTAAAGCGGAAGACGCGGAAAAATCGGACATGAAAAATCTACTGACGCGCTCCGTCGGAAATCAGGCCGACGTGGACGTCGACGTGATGGAGGTTTTTCTGCAAACGGGCGATTCAATCCTGATTTGCTCGGACGGGCTAACGAAAATGCTGCCCGATAAAAAAATCGAGAGCGTCTTCAAGGAAGAGGACGAACCAAAACGGATTTCAGAAAAATTGATCGAACTCGCGAATCAAGCCGGCGGCGCGGACAACACGACCGTCGTCGTGGCGCGTGTCGAAGGCAGCCCGTCATCCTGGGAAGCCTTGGGCACGAGACTGCGCAACTTGCTGAAGACACGGAGGCGTTAATGCTCGACGTTCCCCACATCATGATTAAATTTAACATGGCGGTGATCAAAGACATCCCGCTCGACCGCACGGAGCTTTCGATCGGCCGCAAAGGCACGAACGATGTGATCCTCGACAATCAAGCGGTGTCCGGCGTGCACTGCAAAATCCGCCAGGACGGCGACGGCTTCGTTTTGGTGGACCAGGACAGCACCAACGGCACGTTTTTAAACGGCCGGAAAATAACCCGCGAAACTCTTAAGCACAAAGACCAGATCCGTATCGCGCGCTACAGCATTGATTTCTTGTGGGAATCAAAGGCGTTCGAAGAGTTCGCCAAGTCCGAAAACGCCAACATCATTATTGAAGATCCGGTCATGCCCAAACCCGGCGAAGCGGCGGCCATCGGTTCCAACGCGGCTCAGCCCTTCGGCATCGGACCTGGTAATGTGTCGGACGCACCGCCGGCCGAACCCACGGAACCGCCCACACAGATCGGTGCCACGCTTAAAGGGGACCGCGTCCTTCCCGCCGCCGCCGGCATTATTAAAATCATCTCCGGGGCCGAGGGACCGGCGGAAATCCGCCTGACGGACCTCATGACGTACATCGGCACAAGCTCTCAGGCGGCGGTGAAGATCAAAGGCTTCATGGCGCCCGAGCTTGCGGCCGCCATTACGCGTCGGCCGGACGGTTATTTTTTGAAAGCGGTCAAACCGGGTTACCCCAAAGTAAACGGTGTGAACATCCAGGACCAAATTTTTCTGGAAAGCGGCGCGCTCATCGAAGTGGGTAACACCAACATGGTGTTTTACGTCGACGACCAGGCCAAAAAGGCGTCGGGAAAATAAGGTTGACGAACGGAGATAGGGATGCTATCTAAGCCTGGCATGACTTCGTGGCTGCAGAGCATAAAAAGAGTCTTTTCCCGCCGGTTTACCTTTATGGTTGTGCCGATTGGCGCCGGAAAGACGCGCCAAATCAACATTCACTTCTCCGTTTTGCTGTTTTTCTTCTTCGCCTGGACCGCCGTCACCTTCTGGGGCTCGTACCTCTCCGCACAGCACATCGATTACTGGCGCACCGAACTTTCGAACCAAGTTCTCCAGATGAAAGTGAATTATCTGGTCGCTGAAATCGACCAAACCCGCGGCTTCCTGGACCAGGTCAAACAACTGGAAGCCAACATGCGCGTGCTTTTAAAAATGAACTCCGACGTCGTTAAAGGCACCGGCGAGAAGCAGCCCGCCGTCAACCTGCCCGACGCCACCGGCGGCCCCACGCTGGCCGACCAGAACGATCTCTTGGCCATCCTGAGCAACGCAAACCCCGATATCACATGGAAACGCCTGGTCACCAAGGTCCAAGATCTTCAACTGGAAGCGGAAAGCCGCATTTCCGGTTACGGCCAGCTGACCAGCCACATTGAAATGGAGCGCCGCAAATTCTTGGCCACACCGATTGGTTGGCCATGCCCGGGCAACCGCACATCCCACTTTGGCCGCCGCCTGGACCCGTTCTCCGGCGCTGAGGAATTCCATTTCGGGCTCGATATCGCCGGCCCGACCGGCACCCCGATCAAAGCCACCGCTGACGGCGTTGTGCGCATCGCCTCCTGGCAGTCCGGATATGGAAACCTCGTCTTAATTCAGCACGATTTTGGCTTTTCCACGCGCTATGGCCACAACAGCAAAATGATGGTCAAGGCCGGCGACAAGGTGAAGCGCGGACAAGTAATCGCCCTGATGGGCCAGACGGGCCGCGCCTCGGGACCGCATTGCCATTACGAAATCTGGCAGGCGGGAAAGCGTAAAAACCCCTACACCTACATGCTGGGCGACTCGTCGAACGTCAATCCGATCTCGCGCCTGCCCGAAGAAAAACTCAAACCCCTGCTTCCGTAAAATTTGCTTAAATCCGCCCTGGAATTTTTCACCTGTCTCCGTTACACTGGGAACAGATTTTTAGCTCGGGAGGTCGCCAATGCTCTTCAACAATAAGAAAGCGGAAAAAATCGAAGCGTTTGTCGGCCAAGAGACCGAAATCGAAGGTTCCATCCGCACCACAGAAACCATCCGCATCGACGGAAAAATTAAAGGCGGTCTGAATGCCGACTCCGTCATCATCGGCGAACATGGACAAATTTTGGGCGATGTCAGCGCCAACAAAGTGGTCGTTGGCGGCAAAGTGAAAGGGAACATCTCCGCGGCCGTCGTTTTGGAACTAATGCCGAAAGCCGTTTTGATGGGCGACATTCGCACCGCGAAGCTCATTATCGCGGACGGCGCCAGTTTTGAAGGCAACTGCCAGATGCTCAAAGCCGACGGCCAGGTCATTGAACTTGCGCCCGAGGGCAACGAACAAGAATCCCATCACAAACACCTTAAGGTAGTTTCCGGCAACAAGCATTAAGTTATAACCTCACTCAATGTTCAAATTCCTTCGAAAACACAACACTTTTTTATTGGTCTCGATGGCGGCCTGTATTCTGGGCTTGCTCCTGTTCGGCATTGGCGGCGGTTCCATGGCCCCCTCCCCGTACGATCCGATCCTCAAAGTGAACGGCGCCAAAATCACCCAGGCCGATTACGACCGCCTTTACCGCCAGGCCAGCCGCCAGCGCGACGTTTCCACCCCCGATCAACAGAGACAGCTTGAAGCCGAAGTGATCCAGGAGCTGATTCGCGCCGAAGTGTTCGCCCAGGAAGCCAAAAAATTCGGAATCAAAGTCCCTGACCAGGACTTGCAGCTGCATCTTTCCAATTACCCGGCGTTCTTAAAGGATGGAAAGTTTGACCCGCAGCAATACATGCAGACGGTCACCCAAGTTTTGGGCATGCCGCTCGCCGATTTTGAAAAAGCCCGCCGCAAAGACATCGCCGCCCAAAAGTTGACGGCGTTGATCAACGCCAGCGTGCACATACCGGACGCGACGTTGCAGGAAGCGGTGAAAAGCCGGCTCGCGCTCGAGACGGATAAAAAGAAGAAGAAGGAACTGCAGGACAATCCCGACGCGCTGCGTGAAGAAATCCGCAACCGCGAAGCGAATCAGGTCTTTTCGGATTGGTTGAGCCAGGTGAACGCGAGTTTGACGGGCAAGATCGTTCCGGTATCGGAAGCGATGAAGAAGAAGTTAGGCGTTCCGAGCTAACAGCTTTTTAACCAGCCGCATCGGCAGTCCCACCACATTGTCGTAATCCCCCACGATTTTCTCCACGAACGGGTCCCGCTTTTCCTGAACGGCGTAAGCGCCGGCTTTATCCAAGTGCTTTGCCGACGCCCAGGCCAAATCTTTCTCGGTTAGTTTGCGTATTTTCACCTTCGACACCGCCACGCTCTGCTTGTGCCGTTTACCGCCGGCCCACACCACCGCGACACCCGTGTAAACCTTTTGCCACGCCCCTGACAGCTCGCGCAAGATACGCACCGCGTGCTTCTGATCGCGCGGTTTTCCGACGATGCGCTTGTTGATGTAGACGATGGTGTCCGCGCCGAGAACCACCGCCTGCGGATGATGCTTGGCCACCGCGAGCGCTTTCTTTAAAGCCAGCGTGCGCACCAGCGAATGCGGGCCCACGCCGCGCGGAACGGTTTCCTTGGCGTTGCTGACGACGATCTTAAAACGGTAGCCGGCCTCCTTCATCAACTGGCGGCGACGCGGAGAGCCGGAGGCAAGAATCAGTTGGAGCGGGTTTCTTTGGCGAGCCATTGGAGGTACGGGGCGCTTCCCGCCTTGATATCGAGCGCGATCACTTCGGGAACGGTATACGGATGGTTTTTACGGACAAATGAAATCAGCTTTTTAACCAGCGGTTTGCGCGTTTTGGCCACCAACAGCGCTTCGCGATCGTTTTGTATTTTTCCTTCCCACCAATACAGCGACTGCACGGCGGAAGCGATGTTGACGCAGGCAGCAAGCCGCTGGGAAACGATTTTCCTGGCGAGAGTTAGGGCCACTTTACCGCGGGGCGCGGTAATGAATACAACGCAGGCGCTCACTGGGCGGCAAGGGCTTTTTTATAGGTTTCCGCGTATTTGATGTAGTTCGCGGCGCGGTCCACGATCATTTTTATTTCTTCAGGCTTGAGCGGCCGCACTGGTTTCGCGGGCACGCCGATGGCGAGCTGCCCTCTCGGGATCGTTCCGCCTTCCTTTACCATCGCGCCGGCGCCGATCAGACAATTTTCCTCAACAACGGAGTTATCCAAAAGAATAGCTCCCATTCCGATCAACGAATACGACTTGACGGTCCCCCCGTGAATCACCGCGCGATGACCGACAGTAACGCCTTTTTCCAAATGAACCGGCACGTTGTGACTCGTGTGAAACACGCAGCCGTCCTGAACGTTAGAATCCTCATCGATCGTGATCCAATCCACGTCGCCGCGCAAAATACAGCCGCCCCAAATAGACACGTTCTTTCCGATTTTTACTTTTCCGGAAATTTCGGCGGTGGGATGGATAAAAGCGGTGGGATGTATCTGCGGCTTGTCGTTGCCGATCGCAAAAATCATATTAGAGTCGACATCACCGCTTTCTGTACGTGCAAACGGTTGGCCGCCTGGTCAAAAACAACCGATTGCGGGCCTTCGATGACGTCATCGGTGATCTCTTCGCCGCGGTGCGCGGGCAAACAGTGCATGACGAGGGCGTTCTTCTGCGCCATCGACAATAAAAATGAGTTGAGCTGATAGACCGAGAGGGCTTCGCGGCGTTTCTGGCTCTCCGCTTCCTGGCCCATCGAGGTCCAGACGTCGGTGTAAAGCGCTTGAGCGCCCTGCACAGCCTGCGACGGTTCGGAAATAACATCCACCGTTCCCCCGCCCTTTTTACCCAGCGCGCTGGCCAATTCAAAATAATCTTTGCGCGGTTCGTAGTTTTTCGGGCAGGCCAGCACGAGCTTCATGCCAAGCAGCGAGGCGGCCAGCATCCATGACTGGGCCACGTTGTTCCCATCGCCCAAATACACCAGCCGGAACCCCTTCAATTCTTTCGGATGCTTCATTTTGCGGTGTTCCATGATGGTCAGCAAATCGGCCAGCACCTGGCAGGGATGTTCCTGGTCCGTCAACCCATTGATGACGGGAATATCGGCGAAGCCGGCCATCTCCAGAACGTCGGAATGATGATTGGCGCGGATCACGATGGCGTCTAAATACCGCGACATCACGCGCGCGGTGTCACGCGGCGTTTCGCCGCGCTTAATCTGCAACACGTCGGCGTTAAGGAGCAGCGGCATCCCGCCCAACTGCGAGACGCCCACAGCAAACGAAACGGCGGTGCGCGTGGACGGCTTCTGGAAAATCAGACCGATTGTTTTTCCGACGAGGGTTTTACGAAACGGCTGTTTTTTCAGGGCGCGGGCCAGCGCGAGAAAATCATAAATGTCCTCGCGGCTGTAATCCGCGAAGGAAATGAAATCGTGTTTGCGGCTCGTCTTTTTCTTCATGTTATTTCGACCAATGAGGCGTGAACGACTGACCTTTGGTGACCACCAGGGGTTTCTGGTCGCCGCCGTCGGCCGACATCACATACAAATCGTACTTTTTGGAGCGGTTCGAGGTAAACACGATAAAGCGGCTGTCCGGGGACCAGGAGGGGTTCTCGCTGTTGCCTTGGCCCCACGTTAAACGGCGCTCGATGCCCGTCAAAACCTCGATTGAGTAAATATCGAACTTGGCGCCCGGGAGCCCCTTTACATAAACGATGGTTTGCCCGTCGGGCGACCAGGCGGCGGAATCGCAATGGCCGGTTGTGGTCAGGCGGCGCACGCCGGTGCCATCGGTGTTGGAAATATAAATGTGCGGCGAACCCGAACGGTCGGACGTAAACACGAACTGCGCGCCGTCCGGCGAAAACGCGGGCGCCGTGTCGGCGCCGGGGGCGTCGGTCAGCGTACGCACCACGTTCCCCTGCAGATCCAGCATGTAAATATTCGGCGGCCCGTTCATGGACAGCGTCAGCGCGAACTCTTTGCCGCTCGGCGCCCACGACGGCGACAGGTTCAAACCGGAGCGCCCGGAAATCTTGCTGCGGCCCGAGCCGTCGCGGTTCATCACGTACAAGTCGGGGTTGCCGGAGCGGAACGAGGTGAAAATGATCTTTTGGCCGTCGTTGGACAGGCGCGGCAGAATCACAATCGAATTGTCGTTGGTGATGCGCTTCATATTGCGTCCGTCGTAATCGCAGACGTACAGTTCTTTGCGGCCGGTCGTGTCGTTCACAAACGCCACTTTGGAAGTGAAGATCCCCTCTTGCGTGGTGAAATACTTCACCACCTCATTGGCGATTTCATGGCCGATGGTGCGCACATCGCCCGAGGTGCCCTTCTTGCTGATCGAAATAAGCTCTTTGCCGGTGCGCGTGTCGTAGAGCGTCGCGGCGACGTCCAATTTATCGGGCGACCGGAACTTTACGTTGGCGGCAAGAACCGAGTCGGTACCGGCTTTCAGCCATTCGGCGGCGTCGCGGCCGCGTTCAACGGTTTTCCCTTGGCGGATCAGGGTGAAAAGTTTAGAGAAATTAAGGTCATCGGCGATGGTGTCGTTGATGCCGCGCACAAACGCGGGCGGCGTGTTTTTATCGGAAACGAATTCGGAAAGCCCGAGATGGTAGCGGTCCGCCGACCGGTCGATCTGAAGATCCACCGGGTCGGCCCAGAGCGTTGAGCCGGTCAGGAATAGCAACGACAGGAGTAGACGGCGCACTATTGAGGTTCGCTTTGAAGGATTCGGTAGCGCTCCTGGGCGGCGGTCGCCTCGGGACGCGTGGGATAATTTTTAACGATCTGGGTGTAAATGTCTTTGGCGGCGCTTTTCTGGCCGATGGCTTCAAGAATGCCGGCCTTGCGCAAAAGAGCCGTGGCCACGAGCGGATGTTTCGGGAAATCCTTCACAAGTTCGTCATAGGCCTTGATCGCGCCGACGTTTTCATTCAGTTTGGTATAGGCCTCGCCGACTTTTAAATGCGCCTCGGCCACTTTATCGGCTTTCGGGAATTTTTTGATGTAGTCCTGAAACTCTTTGATTGCGTCCGCGAACTTGCCGCGCGAAAAATCCGCGTTGGCAAGGTTGTAAAGCGTGCTCGGACTCGGCGATTCGACGAACTTGGAGCCGGACAGAAGCTCGATCTGAGCGTCCATGCGCGCGCTCAAATTGGCCTCGAGATCGTCCAACCGGGTGGAGAGACGGCTCATCTGTTCGCTGTTGGCTTGAAGCTCGGCTTTAAGCGCGGAGATTTGGCCGCTCAGTTCCTTGGTTTCAATCGCGAGATCGGCCTGAGAGGTCTGGACGCTGTCGGTCTTGCTTTCCAGGCGTTGCTGAATGCCGTACAGGTCGGACTGAATGCCGCGAATGTCTTCGCGCGTCACACAACCGGCGGACATCAGCATCACCGTCACCCCGGCGAAAGCCGGGGCGGCCACCTTTTTGAGTTTAGCGGGCAGATGCATCAAGTTCGGATGAGCGAATCGTGATGGCTTCTTTGTTCTTCAGCTTGGTGTTGCTGCGGCGGTTCTGCGCCCAGCACGCGTCGGTCTGTTCGGCGCAGGCCGGGCGTTCTTCACCATAAGAGATCGTTTCCACGCGAGTCTTATCGAGACCCGATGTAACGTAATAGCTCCGCACGGCCGAGGCGCGGCGCTGGCCGAGAGCGAAGTTGTATTCGATTGTGCCGCGATCGTCGCAGTGGCCTTCCACGCGCACGTTAACGGTCTTGGGCAGCTTTTTCAAAATGCGGACGTTCTCTTTCAGCACGGCGCGCGCCGCTTCATCGAGGGCGGCAGAATTGTAATCAAAGGTCACCGCGGCCAACGCCGGGACGTCGGTCCAATCCTGATTGATGCGGAAATCGCCGGCGGCCAAATTAGCGGCGTCGCCCACGTTTTCATTGAAGGCTTCCTCCTGCTTCTCGCCTTCCTTGGCGTCAATCTGGAGTTTTTTCTTGGGCGGACAGCCGGTCAACACAAATGCGGCCGTGAGTATTGAACAAAGGGAAAGTACGGATAGTTTATTCTTCATCTGAAACTCCTATGTATTTTAGTCCAGCGTCGAAGCGGCCATTATAGAAGAATTGCGGCGCGATTTCAGTAACGGCGCGAGGTGTTTTGCCGTATAAGACCGCGTCACTTTGGCGATTACTTCCGGTGAACCGGCGGCGATCACCTCACCGCCCCGTCCACCGCCTTCCGGCCCCAGATCGATGATCCAATCGGCCGTCAGCATTACGTCCGTGTTGTGTTCGATCACGACCACGGTGTTCCCCGCTTCCACCAACCGGTGCAGAACGTGCAGCAATTTGTCCACGTCCGCAAAATGCAGGCCGGTGGTCGGCTCATCCAGAATGTACAAGGTCCGCCCCGTGGCGCGCCGCGAAAGTTCGGTGGCGAGTTTCACGCGTTGGGCCTCGCCGCCCGAAAGGGTCGTGGCCGCCTGGCCCAAATGCATGTACCCTAGCCCCACGTCCGAAAGGGTTTTCAGCACCCGCACGATCGGCGGAATTTCGCTGAAAAAACCGAGCGCTTCTTCAACTGTCATAGCCAGTACGTCCGCGATGGACTTTTGTTTGAACTTAACGCTCAGCGTTTCTTCGTTGAAGCGCGCGCCTTTGCAGACGTCGCAGGTCACATACACGTCCGGCAGAAACTGCATGGAAATTTTCAGCGTGCCGTCGCCTTCGCAATTTTCGCAGCGGCCGCCCTTCACGTTGAAAGAGAAACGTCCCGGGCCGTAGCCGCGGCGCTTCGCTTCCGGAAGCTGCGCGAACAATTCGCGGATCGGTCCATAGGCGCCGGTGTAGGTCGCCGGGTTGGACCGCGGCGTGCGGCCGATCGGGTCCTGATCGACGACGATGACTTTGTCCAAATGCTCGAGGCCCGTGATGGATTTGTGCGCGCCCGGCTCCTCTTTGGACTGGTGAAGCTTTTTCGACAGCCCTTTGTAGAGGATTTCGTGGATCAAGGTGGATTTGCCCGAGCCGGACACGCCCGTGACCGCCACGAAAAGACCGAGCGGGAAGTCGACGTCGATGTTTTTCAGATTAAATTGGGCCGCGCCTTTGATTTTAAGCCAGGCGTCGGTCGGTTGGCGGCGTTTTTCCGGGACCAGAATGGTTTTGACGCCGTTTAGATACTGGCCGGTGATGGACTTGGGGTTCTTAAGAATGTCCGCCGGCGTTCCTTCAGCGACGATTTCCCCGCCGTGCAAGCCCGCGCCGGGGCCGAGATCCACCACCCAGTCGGCCATGCGAATGGTTTCTTCATCGTGTTCAACCACGACCAGCGTGTTGCCCGCGTCGCGCAGACGCGCCAGCGTGGCCAAAAGCCGTTCGTTGTCGCGCGGATGCAGGCCGATGGTGGGTTCATCCAAAACATACAGAACGCCGACCAACCCGGCGCCGATCTGCGTCGCCAAATGGATGCGCTGGGCTTCGCCGCCGGCCAGCGTGGCGCTTTCGCGCGAAAGCGATACATAATCAAGCCCCACTTTCACCAGGAATTCCAAACGCGAGCGGATTTCCTGCATGATCTGCTTGGAAATCATCTTGTCGCGCTCGGAAAACTCGAGCGTCTTGAAAAATTGCTCGGCGGCGCTGACATCCAGCGCGCACAGTTCGGAAATTGATTTCCCTTCCACCTTCACCGCGAGCGCTTCCTTCTTCAGGCGCGCGCCGTGGCACTCCGGGCATTCACGCTTGGACATAAAGCGGTTCTGCACCTCTTCCTTCACAAATTCGGATTCGGTTTCCTTGTAGCGGCGCTCGAGATTGTTGACCACGCCTTCGAAATCACCGTCGCCGTAGAGCATGATGCGCTGCTGGGCTTTGGTGAGTTTGAACCACGGGGTGTTCATGGAAATGCCGTTGTTGCGCGCGGTGTCGGCGATAATCTCCTCATAATAGGAGGCCCAGGAATTCTTCCAGCGGTTGGTGCGGGTGGTGATGGGGTCCGACCAGGCGGCAATCGCGCCTTCGGAAATGGATTTGGTCGGATCGGGAACGACCAGCGATTCGGCCACTTTGACCTGCGCGCCCAACCCATCGCACGAAGCGCAGGCGCCATAGGGACTGTTAAAAGAGAACAAACGCGGTTCGACTTCCGGAAGCGACAGGCCGCAATCGGGACAGGAATGATGTTCGCTGAACAGCCGGACTTTCCCGCCCTGCTCGATCATGACCAAGCCCTGGCCTTCTTTGAGCGCGGTTTCAATGGAATCGGCAATGCGTTCCTTATTATCGGCGGACACGTCCAGGCGGTCGACAACCAATTCAATGTCGTGTTTTTTGTAGCGATCCAGCGGAATTTTGTCCTCAAGACGGTAAATCTTGCCGTTCACGCGCGCACGGGCAAAGCCTTTGCCGAGATAACGCTTAAACAATTCGCCGTATTGCCCTTTGCGGCCGCGAATCAGCGGGGCCAGCACGGTGATTTGCTGGCCTTTCATTGTGGTCGAAACGTCCTGAATGATGAGCTGGGCGGATTGCGGCTTGATCACGTTGCCGCACTGCGGGCAATGCGGCACGCCGACGCGGGCGAAAAGCAGGCGCAAGTAGTCGTAAATTTCGGTGACGGTGCCGACGGTGGAACGCGGGTTGTGGCTGGGCGTGCGCTGCTCAATGGCGATCGCGGGAGACAAGCCCTCGATCAAATCGACGTCGGGTTTGTCCATCAGCTCCAAAAATTGGCGGGCGTAGGCGGACAGCGACTCCACATAGCGGCGCTGGCCCTCGGCGTACAGCGTGTCGAAGGCGAGCGACGACTTGCCCGATCCGGACAAGCCCGTCATCACCACCATTTTATTGCGCGGTATTTTGAGGGTGACGTTCTTTAAGTTGTGGGTTCTGGCCCCACGAACAACGATGTAATCATGCATAGAGGGTTATGGGTTATATACGGTTTCTAAGTCGATAAATGCGACTCGGAAGTCTATCAGACAGGGATTGGAACAGGAACAGGTGAGTTTTGTTCCCAGCCCGAATGGGCTTAGGTGCGGTCCATGAGGAGTTTCAGGGCTTTATCGGCGGCGGAATCGTTCATAAAGCAGCGGATGGCGTCCACAAAGTCCTCCGGAGCGCCGCCCAGCTTCATGTCGTGAATAATAAGGCTCAAAAAGGATTTGCGGTTCTTCGGATCCAAACTCAAAACGCCCACCAGCTTCTCGCGAATGCTCTCGTCCTCCCCCGCCACGCGCATCAGCGTGACAAAGGCCTGATTTTCCGACATCGGAGCTCCGCCGCAACCGTCTTTCATGTTCATCCTGGGATTGTAGCTGAATCAGTCGAGCGTGACGACGGGGGGTTGGTTGGGGAGCGGGCTTTTGCAGATCATGGTGGTTTTGAGCCAGGCGTTGTCGTTGGGTTGGGCGTGGTCGCGGTTGTAATGGAGTCCGCGGCTTTCCTGGCGGGCCAAGGCCGAGCGAATGACCAGTTCCGCCACTTGAACCACGTTGCGCATCTCGAGCAGCTCCGGCGTAACGATAAAGTCCCAATAAAATTCCTGAATTTCCTGGCTCATGAACTCGGCGCGGCGCAGAGCGCGGATCAAACGCTTATCCGTCCGTTCGATGCCCACGTAATTCCACATAACGCGGCGGATTTCGTCCCAGTTCTGCGCGATGACGACCTGCTCGTCCGGGTCGCGGGCTTGGCCAGGGTTCCAGTCGCGCACCTTGGCCTTGGGAAATTCCTTTTTAGCCAACTCTTTGGCCCGTTCGGCCGCGCGATGCGCGAAAACCAGGCATTCCAACAAGGAATTGGAGGCCAGACGGTTGGCGCCGTGCAAACCCGTGTACGCCACTTCGCCGACAGCAAACAAACCCGGCAAACCCGTTTCTCCCCACTCATTGGTCAGCACGCCGCCGCAGAAATAATGGGCCGCGGGCACCACGGGAATGGGCTGCTTGGTCATGTCGATGCCGAATTCGAGGCAACGTTTGTAAATCGCCGGGAAGCGGCGCTTGATAAAACGGCTTTGGCGGTGCGTGATGTCCAAATAGACGCAGTCTTCGCCGCGCTGTTTCAGTTCTTTATCGATGGCGCGGGCCACCACGTCGCGCGGTGCCAGTTCTTTCTTTGGGTGATACCGCTTCATGAACTCGGTGCCGTCTTTTAAGCGCAGCACCGCGCCTTCGCCGCGCACCGCTTCGGAAATGAGGAAGGATTTGGCGTACGGATGGTACAAGCACGTCGGATGAAACTGCACGAACTCGAGGTTCGCCAGCGGCACGCCGGCCCGGTAGGCCATGGCCATGCCGTCGCCCGTGGCCACGTCGGGGTTCGAGGTGTAGAGATAAATTTTTCCGGCGCCGCCCGTCGCCAAGACGGTCGCTTTCGCGAGGAACGTATTCACCACGCGGGTTTTGGCGTTGAGCACGTACGCGCCAAGGCACGAATCGGCGGAACCGAGTTTTTGATGGCGGCTGGAGAGCAGGTCGACGGCGAAATGGTTTTCGAAAACGCGGATGTTCTTGGCGGCTTTAACGCGCGCGATCAGCGCGCGGTGGATTTCTTTGCCCGTCTGATCGGCCGCGTGCAGAATGCGGCGGTGCGAATGTCCGCCTTCCAGCCCCAGATCAAACGCTTCGGGCGCGTCCCCCACGTTTTCACGGACCGAGAAGCGCACGCCGTGATCAATCAGCTCGCGCACGCGCGCCGGCCCTTCGGTGACCACCATGCGCACGATTTCTTCTTTGCACAGCCCCGCACCGGCGACCAGCGTGTCCACGGTGTGCGCTTCGACGGAATCATCGGGGGTGGTGACGGCGGCCACGCCGCCCTGGGCGTACTCGGTGGCGCCGTCTTCCAGCTTCCCTTTGGTGATCAAAACGACGCGGCCATGGGCCTCCAGTTTGAGCGCGGTCAATAAACCGGCCAAACCCGATCCCAAGACAAGGAAATCACAGGTGTGCGACGTGTTTTTTTTCAATGGGGTTATTTACGTTTGATGTTGGTGAGGTCTTGGAACATTATACCAGCGCCGAGCCGCTGCCCAAGATCATTTCGAATAAGGAAGGTGCTGTATCCAATAAGAAGAGCCCCTCCCTCAGCACGCTGCAGTTCGATCTCCTGACGATTGACGGGGGTTTCATGCTTTTGGGTCACATCCAAAATAGCGCTGAAGGCCGGGTATTGCGGCAGGGCCTTGAGCAGCGGCTTGTTCAAAACGTCCTGCGGCACGATGCTCAGGATGCGGCACGCCGCGGAGTTGCAGCGCGTCACGTTCCCGCTTTGGTCTGTGGAAATAAAACCACCACTTAAACTATCGATAACGCTGTTGGTGTAAGCCAATAGACCATTAATTTCATTGTAAAGTTTGCAGTTTTCCAAGGCCACGCCCACCTGGTTGGACAAATGCTGGAGAAATTCCATGTCCGCGTCGCGGAAAACGCCGTCAACGCGGTTCACCAATTCCACCACCGCGAGTACCTTATTATTGCGGATGATCGGCACGCAGATAATCGAACGCGTGCGCACGCCTGTGATGACGTCCACCGCTCGATTGAAGCGGTCGTCGCTCTGGGCGTTTTCAACGACAATGGGCAGGCGGTTCGAGGCCGACCAGCCAGCCAGGCCCATTTTCATTTTAAAGGGAATTTCCTTGAGGAGATTAAGGGAGACGCCTTTGGAGGCCTCGGGGATCAGCTCGCCTAAGTCTTCGCGGACGGTAAAAAAGGTGCCGCCCTGGGCCTTGAGCACATCGCTGCAGCGGTTCAGGACAAACATGTACAAATGGTTGGCTTCGTGGATGTGATGGATGTCCGACATGGCGTCCAAGAGCGCCTGCATGTGGTATGTGCCGAGCATGTTAAACCCTTTTTTTACGTAAGGAATTTGACGACGTCGGCGAGCGGGACTTTCTCCTGAGTACGGGTTTCCAAATTCTTCACCGTGGCTTGTCCCGACTTGCGTTCGTCTTCACCAATAAGGATAGCCCACTTCGCCCCGTTGTCAACGGCCGCGGATAATTGGTTTTTGAGCTTCTTTTTGGCGAGGACGCTGGGCACGGCGATGCCGGCGGCGCGCAATTTGTCGGCGAGTTCGAAGGAGATGACGATCGAGTCGTCATCGAGCGGTATCACAAATGCGCTTTTCTCGGTGGAAATGGTTTTTTCGGACGGATGGGCTTTCTGGTGGGCGGCCACGACGCGGTCCATGCCGAGCGCAAACCCAACGGCGGGCGTGGCCCCTCCGCCGAGTTCTTCGACGAGATTGTCATAGCGGCCCCCGGCGGCGATCGCGCTTTGCGCGCCCAAGGACGGCGACACGAATTCAAACACGGTGCGCGTGTAATAGTCCAACCCCCGGACAAGCCGCGGGTTTTCTTCGATGGTGTACGGCGATTTCTTCACCAGATCCATGAACAGCTGGTAATGCGCTTTGCAGTCGGCGCAGAGAAAATCTTTCATCGCCGGCGCGTCGGTGAGTTTCGGGCCGTCTTCTTTGGAGTCGAGCACGCGCAGCGGGTTCTTCTGCATGCGCGCGCGGGATTCCTCGTTCAAAATGGATTCTTTCCCCTTCAAGTATTTGAGCAGAGCGTCGCGGTGCTTGGGGCGGCAGTTGTTGCAGCCCAATGAATTCACGTGGATCGTAAACGGCCCGACGGAAAAATCGGTGAACAGGCGCGCCACCATGAGCACGGTGTCGGCGTCGGCGGTGGCTTCGGGCGAACCGAAAAATTCGCTGCCGATCTGGAAGAACTGGCGATAGCGGCCCGCTTGCGGGCGTTCCGCGCGGAACATCGGCCCCGCATAGAACAAACGGTGCACGCCGCCCTGCGCGCCCAAGCTGTGCTCGATGTAATGGCGGACCACGCCGGCGGTGCCTTCCGGGCGAAGCGTGAAGGTGCGTTCGCCGCGGTCGGTGAAGGTGAACATTTCTTTCTGCACAACGTCGGAGGTGTCGCCAAGCGAACGCGTGAAGAGTTCAACGGACTCGAAAATCGGGGTGCGCACTTCGGAAAAACCATAGAGGGAAAAAATGCGGCGGGCGGTGTCTTCGAGTTTGGTAAAGAGGGCCGCCTCGGCGCCGAAGAGATCGCGGGTGCCTTTGGGCGCTTTCAGGTTTTCGCTCATTTAGAAAATCCAGCTCTTGAGCTTGTCGCGGTCGGTGATGGTGATTTTGTTGTCGAAAAAGTCCACGCAGCCGATGCGGCGAAAGCGCGAAATCACGCGACTGATCACTTCGCGCGCGGTGCCGGCCATCTCCGCCAGTTCTTTGTGCGACAAATTCATATCGATGCGCAGGCCTTCGTCGGTTTTCTTGCCGTAACGGTCGCCCAAATCGAGCAGGATCTGCGCGATGCGGCCCAGAACGTTGTTGAACGACAGCGCTTCCACTTCTTTGTTGGCGCGGCGCAGACGCTGGGCCAGGGTTTTCAAAACGGCTTCGGCCATGGCCGGACGGGTGAGCAAAAGTTTGCGGAAATCCTCGCGCTTGAGCATGATCAAAACGGAATCGTCGAGGGCCGACGCCGAGGCCGAGCGGACCTCATCATCCAACAGCGACATTTCGCCGAAAAAATCACCGGGCTCGAGATACGCGAACGTTTTGGAACGGCCCTGAGTGGAGGAACCGAAAATTTTCACGCGGCCGGACATGACCACGTACAAGCTCCCCCCGGGCTGAGACTCGGAAAAAATCGTTTCGGCGCGGCGGAAACGGACCAATTGGCATAGGTCGGCCAGGCGGGTTAAGTCGGCTTCCTTCAAGTGGTTCAGGAGTTCGACGCCGCGTAAAAAACTCGTCAACTGGTTGATGTCGACTGTCTTGTCGGTTTTTGAGATGGATTTGGAGGCCATTTTCGTCGGGCAGTATATCACACCAGTTTTTAGCTTCAAATTGACTTTTAGGGGGTCTTGGGTTAAGCTGAAAATCAGCTATGACAATGAATCCGGAATGGCTTTCGCTTCTAAAAAACGTCTCCATTTTTTCAACCTTTGGAGAGCCCCAACTCGCCCACATCATGAAGCGGATGAAGCCGACGTCCC
>CAZCJA010000013.1:20571-38925 GCA_964499015.1 uncultured Elusimicrobia bacterium | reverse complement strand
GTTGATCCTTGGTGCATGGTTCGCCGCGTTCATCATTCCCCTTCTTGTTCGCAATATCATCCTGAGGGGAGTGACGACGACATACGCGGGCGAATACATGGACGGACTGGGGCGCAATATTTGGGCCGACGCCGTTTATTACTCGCGTTTTCTATTTCTGGAGACGCTGTTTCGCTTCCGGCCGCTGTCGTGGCTGGTCGTGGGGGCGAGCCTGAGCGCACTCTTTGTGGGCGTGCGCGCCTGGGGACTGAACGGTTGGCGCAAATCCGTTCCGATTTATCTCAGTTTGTATCTCCTCGTATATGTCACCTGGGAAAAACAGGCGGGCCGCTACATGCTTCCGCTGCTTCCCTTGGTTGCGCCGCTTCTGCTCGCCGGCATCGCCAAAATGGCCAACGGCCGAATCGCCCGCTGGGTCCCACGCGGCATTATCGCGACATCGCTGCTGCTCGCGTTTGCTCCAATCAAGCGCATTGTGGCCGCTTCATTATTTACGGAAACCGCACTTAACACTCCGCCTGAAAAAATATTTTCCTGGGTGCGCGAAAACACGCCGAGCGACGCTGTTTTCGCCGCCGACTTGGACGGACGTTTTTATCTGTACACGGACCGGCCGGTGCGGCCGCTTAAATATGCGTTAGCGCCGGAAGTGCGCTACGTGCTCCTGTTTCCAACGGATTTCATCATGCGCACCGCGAGCGGAAAGACCGCGCACGATCCGGCTGATCCTCTAAAAGCGCGGGCGGCCTTAATTAAAGCGGGATTTAACTTGGTATTTAAAGACGAGGCGGAAGGCGCGGAGATTTATTTAAGAGGCAAGTAAGACGACGGCTCAACCGCCGGCAGTTCGGCGGCTTTTTCGCTTTCCGCGCCGCCGGCTAAGGCGAGCTTGTCTTCAAATCGGTCCAAACGGCGCTCCGCATCCTCGTACTTCGCGCGTGAATTGCCCAGGTGCTTCCCCAGCGTCGAAAACTCCTCCCGGAATTTTCCGAAATCCCCGCGCAAACGCGCCAATTGCTCCATGATGTGCCGCGCGTTCTCTTCAATCTGCAAGCCGCGCAGGCCCATGCTGATGGTGTGCAGGTAGGTGTAAAACGAATTCGGCGACACGGGCATCACACGCTTGGAAAACGCGTAGGTCATGATCGAGCTTTCGTCGGTCAGCGTTTCGTCTTTGACGATCATTTCGTAGTAAACGTTTTCCACCGGGATGTACATAAGCGCGAACTCGAACGTCCCTTCGTCGGGCACGATGTATTTGGAGGCAATCGCATCGATATGCTTCTTTACGTCTTGAATAAATTTGCGGCGGGCCAGCGTTTTTTCCTGCGGGTTCTGCGTCTGCATCAACCGTTTGAAGTTTTCCAACGGGAATTTGGCATCGACCGACACCAACTGGCCGATCTTCACCACCGCGTCCACGATTTCGCCGGAGCGAAACGCATGCTGGAGTTTGAAATTCTGCGGCGGGAGAATTTGGCCGAGGAGTTCTCCCAAGAAAAGTTCGCCGAAGGCGCCGCGCGCTTTGGGGGCGCGCAGTATTTCCTCAAGCTGGGCGATATTTTTACCCACTTCATAAACTTGCTTGGTGGAACTGTCGAGCGCACCGAGCGCCTTCTGCACGCCGCCAACCACCTCCGCCGCGCGGTCCAAGCGGTCGCCGACCGTTTTTTGCGAATCCATCATCATTTTGGCGGAATCGTGCAGACTCTTGCTGAGCTGGTCGCGCAGCGTTCCGATCTCGCGCTGGAGAAATTCAATCGACTGGTTTTGTTTCTGCGCTTCTATAACTTGCTTGGCCAGGTCCTGCATTTGTCCCGCGGTTTCCGTTTTGGATTTCATGTGCAGCCAAAAGAAAACGCCCGCGAGCGCGGCCAGGCCGGCAAACAAGGAAATGAGGAGGAAAATCTCGACGGACATGATGCGTATTATAGCCGAATGGAACTCCGCGGCCTAACACTCGTTACCTTTACAAAATGGTTGATATTTCGCGGCATTTCCATCACACTCAAAGCATGAGCGGAGAGAAAAACGGAAATGGAAAAAACGGCGCCGACGCGGCCCGGAAATTCCTGTTTGTGTCCGACATCGGCTGCATCGGTGACTTGGCGTATCAAGTAAAGACCGAAGGCAATCACGTTCGCTATTGCATCATCGACAAACACGAGCGGAATGTTTCCAACGGATTCGTGGACAAAGTTGACGACTGGGAAAGGCATGTCGACTGGGCCGACGTCATTGTTTTCGACGATATCGGTTTCGGTTCCGTCGCGGAAAAATTACGCAAAGACGGCAAAGCCGTGGTCGGCGGCACGCCCGGCAGCGACAAACTTGAGTTCGACCGAGACTGGGCGCAGGAAGAACTCAAGGCCGCCGGCATCAACACCCTGCCCTGCTGGGATTTTTCCTCCTTCGATGAAGCCATTAAATTTGTGCGCGCCAACCCCGGCCGCTACGTGGTTAAGCCCAACGGCAAAGCGCAGAACGATAAAGTCCTCTCCTTCGTCGGTGAAGAGGAGGATGGGCTCGACGTCGTTAATATTCTGGAGCGATACAAAGAAGGTTGGGGCGGCAAGATTCGCCGCTTTCAACTGCAGAAATATGTCGCTGGCGTGGAAGTCGCGATCGGCGCGTTCTTTAACGGCCATGAATTTATTTTGCCCGTCTGCATCAACTTCGAACACAAACGCATGTTTAACGACGAAATCGGGCCGTCCACAGGCGAAATGGGTACGGCCATGTTCTGGTCGGGCGCGAACACGTTGTACAACGAAACGCTGAAGAAATTTGAAAAGCGCCTGGGCGAAATCGGCTTCATTGGTTATTTCGACATCAACTGCATCGTAAACGCCCGCGGCATTTACCCGCTCGAGATCACGCCGCGCTTCGGTTATCCGACGATCAACATCCAGATGGAAGGGGTGCTCAGCAAATGGGGCGATCTTTTTCACGCGATCGCCAACCGCCAGCCGTTTGCGCTGAAGACGGTCAAAGGTTTTCAGGTGGGCGTGGTGGTGGCGCTGCCGCCGTATCCGTACGACGACGCCGACACCTTCGAAAAATTATCCGATGACGCCGCGATTTTGTTTAAGAAGCCGCAAATGGCCGGAATTCATCACTGCGACATTCATTTGGTGGACGGCGACTGGCGGGTGACGGGACAGAGCGGCTATGTGCTGGTGGTGACCGGATCGGGCCCAACGATGCCGGACGCCCAGAAGGAAGTTTACAACCGCGTGAAGAACATTATTTTGCCCAACATGTTTTACCGCACCGACATCGGCAACCGCTGGACCAAAGACGGCGACCTGCTGCACACCTGGGGCTACTTAGCCGCTTAGGACGATCCGCCCGTCGACCACCCGCGCGCCGCTTCCCGAGGAATAAACGATCAGCGGATTAATGTCGAGTTCCTGAATCTCTGGAAAATCCATCACCAACTGGGACACGCGGCCAATGCATTCGGCGACTTTATCGATGTCGCCCGGTTGGCCGCGATAACCTTTCAATAAAATTCCCGCCTTTGTGGTCTCGATCATGGTGCGCACGGAAAGTTCGCGCAGGGGCGCGACGCGAAACGCCGCGTCTTTAAATACTTCCACGTAGGTTCCGCCGAGCCCGAAAACGACGACGGGGCCGAAGACCGCGTCGCGCTTGGTGCCGATAAAAACTTCGATGCCCTTGTCGGCCATTTTCTGAACGTCGACGCCCCAAATCTTGTCTTTGCCGACCAACGATTCCGCGGTCGATAAAATTTTCCGGTACGCGCGCGACAACTCTACGCCATCCTTGATGTTGACGACGACTCCGCCGGCGTCGACTTTGTGCACGATCGCCGGCGAGGAAATCTTCAGAACAACGGGATAGCCCATCTCATTGGCAAACTTGAGCGCATCCTCTTCGCTTTTGGCCAGTTTGTTGGGCGCGATCGGCAGGCCATAAGCGGTGAAAATTTCCAGCGCTTCCGTTTGCGGCAGATAAGCGCGTCCTTCCATCTTAATGCGATCGATGATTTTTCGGACCAGATCTTTTTGCACCGGATAGTTTTTCACGTCGGTGCGCGGCCGCGCCAGCCACTTTTCCTGGTAGAGGTGCATTTCCGCCAGCGCGCGCACCGCGGCTTCCGGAAACGTGTAATGCGGCACTTTGGCTTTTTCCAAAATTTTTACGCCTTCAGAAACGTCGACGATCCCCATGAAGCTGGCCAGGATCGGCTTGGCCAGCCAGGGCGACATCTTCATCTCGTCCGCAACATTCGCCACCACGCCGCCGATTTCCCGGATGTCGGTCATCGCCTGCGGCGTCAGAATCACCACCACGCCGTCCACATTGGGATCTTGGGCCACCGCGCGGATCGCCGCTTCGTAACGTTCGTGCCGCGCATCGCCGATCACGTCGACCGGATTATTGATGTTGGCGGCAGAGGGAAGTTCTTTACGCAAAATATTTTTTGTTTTTTCGTCCAGCGGCGCCAGCGTTAGTCCGTGGCGGATGGCGGCATCAACGGCCATGATGCCCGGCCCGCCCGCGTTGGTGACGATCGCGATGCGGTTGCCCTTGGGGAGCGGCTGCTGCGCGAACGCGACCCCGTATTGAAAAAGTTCTTCCACCGTTTCCACGCGCAAGACGCCCGACTGCATGAACACCGCGTCATACACGTCGTCGGATCCAGCCAGCGACCCCGTGTGCGACGAGGCCGCTTTGGCGCCCTCATTGGTCCGGCCGGATTTAATGGCGATGATCGGCTTGGGTTTACTGATCTCGCCCGTCACTTGGCGAGCCGCTTCCATGAAACCGCGGCCGTCGGCGATGTCTTCCACGTACAGGAGAATGACGTCGGTGAGCGGGTCGTCGCTCATGGCGCGCAGGAAGTCGAGCTCGTTGACAACCGCCTTGTTGCCGAGACTGACGAATTTGGAAAAGCCGATGTTCTGCCCTTTGGCGTAATCAAGGACCGCGGTACACAGCGCGCCGCTTTGGGAAATGAAAGCGATGTTCCCAGCTTTGGGCATGGTCTGCGCGAAGGAGGCGTTCAACTGGACCTTGGGATCGGTGTTGATGAAACCCAAACAGTTTGGCCCTAAGAGCGCGATCCCTTTTTCCTCGGCGATGGTGCGCACGCGCTTCTCCAGCTCCGCGCCCGTACCGCCGACTTCTTTAAAGCCCGCGCTGATCACCACCGCACCGGCCACCCCGGCGGCCGCGCATTCGAGGAGAACGTCGGGAACGGTGGGCGCCGGCACGATTAGAATGGCCAAATCCACCGGCGCATTAATTTGCGAAATGGTCGCGTAGCAGCGCACGCCGCCGATCGATTCGGCCTTGGGGTTCACCGGATAAACGATTCCTTTGAAATCGGCGTGGAGAATGTTTTTGAAAATCGCTTCGCCGACCGAGCCTGGCTTGGTGGAGGCGCCGATAACGGCCACCGAGCGCGGTGAAAGCAGGCGGGCCAGATCGAATGTCGGTGATGGGCGGAGGGCGGCGGTCATGCGTTGACTCTAACAAGCGCGGATGAGGAAGAAGCGAGAGGCGTCGCCTTAAACATGACTTGGTACGCAAAGAGGCGCGGGCGCAGACGGATAAGCAGCATATTGATGCGTTCTAGTAATCGAGCCAAAAATCTCGGCAGGCCGAGTTCAGAGAACGGTAGTGGGCAATAACGCTCTTCTTCAATGGTGTACCCGGTCTGCTCCAGAAGATTTTTGAAGGTGTGATAGGAGAAAAGCCGCTTGTGCGTGATATCCAGAATCCCTTTTTGCCCGTAATTGAAATGGCCGAGAAGCAGCATGAGCCGCACCGTAAAAAAAGCGACGTTTCCCGTGCTGACGATTAACTTAAACGACCGCGCGCCCGCGGCCTTGGACAGGCTCCACAAAAACAGTTCCGGGTTGCTCATGTGTTCGACGATGTCCAGCGCCAGCACCGCGTCGAAATTTCCTTCGCGCACGACGGCCAGGAACCGCTCACGGTCCGACTCCACGTTTAATTGATGATAGCGCTCAAGGCCGGAGCGCACCCGCTCCTTGGGCAAGAGGTCCACGCCGGTCACGCGGCATTCTTTCGATTCCTTGAGCCATTGGCCCATATAGCCGCTGGCGCACCCCACGTCGAGAACGTTTAAGTCGCGGCCCAAAAGCGTCGGATCGGTGGCCACGATTGTGTATGGGCTCATTGTGTCCGGCTTTTCATGATACACCGCGGAATGGGCGGAAATATTGTCGTGGAGAACGTCGGGATGATAGCGGACGTCGTAGAAAAGTTGATATTTCTGCAGGCGATATTTAAGCGCGGCCTTGAACGAGGCCCAGGGCGCCGGGATGGCGCAGAAACAATGGGGCAGCGTAAAAGGCTGTAGAGAATGCCCGTGATACAGCATCTGTAAAAGGATCTCCGTGTCGAACACCTCATCGCCGGCGTTCAAATCAAAAGCGATTTCCTTAAAAGCGCGGCAGCGGTACAAGCGAACACCTGACGTCCAGCCTCTTAAGCGCGCGCCGGTAAGCCGGTTCTGAATAAAAGAGAGGAGGCCGGCGACCAATCCCACCCGCGGCGCCCCCAACAGCGCGTCGACGCCGTTGTTGGATTCCAGTGTTTTGATCATGTCGGGCAGTTGCTCCAGCGCTTTGATGGACCGCTCCGGAATAACGGCGAGCGCGTCGTAACCTTTATCCAGCGCATAACGAATGGCGACTTTCTGGTTGGCGCCGCTGCCCTGCGGATGGGCCGCGGTAAAAATATCGATGGGATACTTCTTGAGGCTATCGGGAAACTGGGGCGTTAAATCGCCGCGGCGTGTGATGACGAGGACAAGTACGCGCATAACCGTTCGGCCGCCCGTCTCAGCGACGGCGCGGGCCGGCGGAGTCCGGCCGGGCCCAGGCGTTCAATGTGTGCGATCCCATGATGGCCTAAGTATACGGTTCCAAGAGGCGAGTCTCCACAGACGGCGAAAACTTTCGTTCGCCCCCGCCAAGCCGCATGGCGGGTGATTTCCCCAATAACTTTTCCCGAGAAGCTGGTTTTATCCAAGCGGCCTTCACCGGTCACGATCACATCGGCGTTTTGCGCGGCCTTGCGCCAGGCGAGCCGCTCCATAATAAACGGAGTAC
Source organism: uncultured Elusimicrobia bacterium (assembly GCA_964499015.1). Lineage (GTDB taxonomy): Bacteria > Elusimicrobiota > Elusimicrobia > F11 > F11 > CAZCJA01. The sequence goes on along the minus strand of CAZCJA010000013.1, from coordinate 31,813 downwards.
CGCGTACAAGGCGCGCGTTTAAGAAGCCGGAAAGCCCAAAAGCCAGCGCCCCGGCGGCTCCCGCCCCGGCTTTGCGGCGCGTTTGAAAGCGGGCGAACGTGCTCCACTTTTTCATGACGCGTTCAATAAACAAAACATCCCTCGGTGAGGCGCCTTTTTGCGGCCCGAATGTGTGCGCGGAGCCATTCTTGCCAAGAAGAGGGTTGGTGACGTCGCAGATAACGGAAATGGAGGTTTTTTTTAGGCGCGGGTCGAGCCCGGACCAATCAACACGATTTAGCTGAATCATCTGATTGGGCGGCCCGTCGAGCAACCGTCCTGCTTTATCGAAATATTTTAATCCAAGGGCCCGAAGAGCCCCGGCTCCGCCGTCGGAAGTGGCGGTGCCGCCCACGCCGATCAAAATCGTCCGGCAACCTTTGTTCAACGCGGCTTTGATCAATTCGCCGGTGCCATAACTGGTGGCGGCCCGGGTATCGTTGCGTCCCATTACCAGGGCCAGCCCGGACGCACGGGCCATTTCGATGACGGCAATTTTTCCCGCGCACAAAGCCCAATGCGCTGTAACGCGTTTGCCCTGAGGTCCGTTCACGCGCGTGGACACGAGGCGACCTTTCATGCTTGTCATGAGAACATCCAGCGTGCCGTCGCCACCGTCGGCCAGTGGCAGCGAACGAATACGGGCGCGTGGAAAGCGTTTTTTGATCACGGTGTGGAGGGTGCGCGACGCCTCATGCGGCGACAGCGTGCCTTTAAAAGCGGTGGGGCTGATGAGGACGTTCACGTCGCGATGTTCACGTTTATTTGGTGGAAGTGCGGGTGCGGGCGGAGGCGGAGCTGACGCCGAGGATGCCCATTGTCTCCAGCCAGGCCTGGATTTTTTCTTTCCATTGCTGGAAGCGGTAATTGTTCCAGCGCTGAAGGTCGTCGGGCATTTCTGAGAGAATTTCTTTGAAGCGGCGGCAGGAGCCGCGGCCGCGCAGGCCCTGCAGCATTTTTTGTTTCACTCTTTGCGTGCGAAAACCGTCGGCAAATTTGATCATCCAGGCGTGTTCGGGGCGGCCAAACGCTTCGGGGATGCGCACGTACTGCGGGGAACCGGCGAGAATGATTTCGCGCGCCTTGGGGATCATCGCCGCGTCCCATTCGGGGACATCGGGCCGTGCGTCGGCTTCTTCCATGGCCAGGGCTTGAATCAATTGGCGGGACAGACAAATGACCTTGCCGGTGACGCTGTCGAGATAATAATCAGACGTTTCGCGCGTGATATCGCGCATCGATTGGGCGATCATGTCGAAGTCCACGGTGAGCGCTTTAATTGCGGGCATGGAGTTCCTCCTTCACTAAATACGACTGGAGCGTCTTAACGTGCTCCCGGGTTTCCGGCTGTTTGCGCGGGTCCCGAAGCAGAAAAGCGGGATGATATAACAGCATGAATTTGACGCCCGGATGGTCCGGCAGCTCAAAAAGCTTTCCCACCAAATCTCTCATCGGCCCCTCTCGCTCCGGCATCATATGCTTGGCGGCGGTCGCCCCCAGCAAAATCACGACGCGCGGCTTGACCCAATTCAACTGCCACCGGAGATACGGCATGCAGTTGGCGGCTTCCTGCGGCTTTGGCGGCCGGTTCTTCGGAGGCCGGCATTTAACCACGTTCAGGATCAGCATGTCTTTGTTGGTATCGATCCCGACCGAGGCCATAATCTTATCGAAAAGTTGGCCCCCCCGTCCGACAAAAGCTTTGCCTTGAAGGTCCTCGTTTTCTCCCGGACCCTCGCCGATAGCGACTATTTTCGTCGACGGCGTCCCACGGTCAACCACAATAGTGTGGCGCTCGGCGCAAAGTTCCGGACACTTGGGGCAATTGGATTCGCGCAAGCGTTGGGCGAACTCGTCGTACGATTTGGCTTGAAAAATGGCATCAACCCGCATGGCAAAGCTTCTTGAAATTACAGCGGTCGCACAGGCGCAAATCATCGGTCATGGGCACCTGGGCGTAGGTTAGCCCGTTCTGCTTTTGCAGCTCTTCTTGGAGGAAGGCGCTCTCTTCCTGAATGCGTAAAAAGGTTTCCATCAGGGACTCTTCGTTGATCGCAGCTTTCATCTGCCGTCCGTCCTGCAAAGAAACGGCGAAGGCGTCGATGTTCTCCGGGTCCGCGCCCCACACCTCGTGCGCGTACAGCGCGCCAAGCAAGAGCGGAAACTCATCGCCGTTTTTGAGCGCGGATGTTTTCCAGTCGACGAGCACAAACCGTCCGCCGGTTTCCACGGCGCAGTCGATTTTCATGAACGCCTTAACCCCGTCAACGTCGACGCTGACCAATTCGTCCACGGCTTTCCACGCTTCCGGCCCGAGCGTCTTGAAGCGCTCCAGCCACTTCGACGATAAAAACCACTGGAGCGAGCGTTCGACGGTGTCCCAATGATTGCGCCACACCGCGGGATCGACGGCGACGTTGTATTCGTGTTCAAACAGCCGCGCGCCCTCGCCCGTTTTGGAAACGCGGAATTGTTCACGCATTTTGATTTTGGCGGCTTCGATGATCTCCGGCGCGGCGGGCAGTTCCGCCTCTTGGCGGACCAGCTTGATCAGATCGCCGATTGTGTCGTGCGCAAACGCGCCCGACCAGAGGTAGCGGTTCTTTATTTTTTTAAGCGGGTTATCGGGCGAGCTGGTGAAATGGAATTTACGCCGGCATTCGCGCAGAGCGCTGACCTTGGTGCGCGACCACGTCAATTCATCGGTCGCGAGCGTCATTTTTTAATGCCTTTCTTAATTTCCTCGAGAGATGCCCACGGGAAACCGGTGGTACGCTGTTTGCGCACCGTGTACGGTTCGATCGGCGTATCGATCCAAACGCCGCGCTTTTTTCTCTGCGCTTGTTGTTCCGCCGTCAGCAAATCGGTCAAATACTTTTCTTCATTGCCGACGGCCGTAACAATGGCCATTCCGCCGCGCACCAACTCTTCGTTCACCATGATGCCGTCCACGTACGCGTATGCGAGCCAAAGCCCGCGGGCGTCGCGTTCCTGCAAGCTGTATTCGAATCGGATCTCTTTTCCTTCCACCCAGCGTTTGTTCGCCGAGAGGGATTCCGCGTAATGCGGCGTTCCGGGCGTGGGCGCCTCAATGCCCAGATAGCGTACCTGCGATCCGTCTTTCAGTTGGATCGTATCGCCGCTGATCACGCGTCGCACGGTACCCCAGCGCGGCCTGGCTTCCGCCGCGGACAATGCCGACGCGATAATTAATAGAAACATCGACGATCCCTTAAACGTGGAGCGCACCTTTTGCCAGAACGATTTTTTCTTTGGCTGGGCGCCCGTTTTGATGACTGTTCTCACCTGGGCCTCATCCGCTTTCTTGGTTGACGGCGCCGACACTTTTTCCGACGGCAGGGTGAAGGCGAAAACACTGCCCGCTCCACCCGATGGCGGCGGGCTTTGCACGCTGAGTGTGCCTTTGTGCAGGTCGACCAGCGCCTGGCAGATGGTCAGGCCGAGGCCCGTTCCTTTGACGTCGGTCTTCTGGTTCTGTTTGAGCTGGACGAACTTCTCAAAAATCCGCTTCTGGTCTTCCTCGGAAATGCCCAGGCCCGTGTCTTGAATTTCCACCTTCACCATTTCGCGGTTTCCTTCCATCATGCCTCTGGCCCGAAGAGTAACGCGGCCGCCGGCCGGAGTGAATTTGACCGCGTTGGACAATAAATTGACGACGATTTGCAGAACACGGTCGCTGTCGGCGAACACCGCCGGTAGGCCTTTGATATTTTCGCAGGTGAGCGTGACGCTGCGTCCTTTGGCCCAAGCCTCGAGGCTCGAAACGGCTTCCTGCAAAAGCGGTGTCACGTCGATCGTCTGCGCGTGAATCTGCATTGAGCCGGATTCGATCTTGGAGAAGTCGAGCAGATCGTCGATCAGGCGCCCCAAGCGTTCCAGATTGCGGCCGGCCAAGTTCAGCATTTTCTGCTGCTCGGGCGAGGTGTCGCCGGCGGTCCCCTCCAGAATCGCACCGACGGCCAGGCGGATCGCGTGCAGCGGCGTGCGCAACTCATGCGTGACGTTGGCCATAAATTCATTCTGCAAGCGCGACAGTTCTTTTTGTTTGGTGACGTCCGATAAAACACTCACCATGCCGACAATGCGGCCGTGCGGGTCTTGCACCGCGGCGCTGGAGGCGCGGATGGTGCGCTTGGTTTCCTCGGCGGCGCGGATGTCAACTTCTTTGACGATGGTGCGGTCGGACGGAACATTGATGTCTTTGGCCAGCGTGACCATTTGTTCCTGGCGCAGCCCGTCCCAAAGCGGCTTGCCCAGAGACTCGCCCAAGGTCACTCCATAAATCGATTCCGCGGCCGGGTTCATCATCAGCACGTTGCCGTGATCGTCCACCACCACGACGCCTTCAGCCATGGTGTTGATCACGCCTTCGGTGCGCTCGCGTTCGTTGGTCAACCGCGTCTTTTCGCGGCTGAACTCCTCCGAGACTTTTTTAACGGTGTTTTCGATTTCGTTTTTAACGAGTCCCAGGGCGTGTTTAAAAATTTTTTCCTGTTCGCCCGGGTCGGCCTCAACTTTGCCGATCAGCTTTTTGAGCAAATCATTGAGCGTCAGTCCTTCGACTTGGTTCCACACCGATTCGCCGTCGCCGCGGCTCCCCGTTCCTGAGCCGTCGTCTTTACCACCGACGGTTTCATCTTCACCGATCTTGGCGTACTTCGCCTGGTTGACGAGGATGTGTTGGACGTTCTGATTGGCGAGGGAAGCGGCCACATCTTTATCTGTTTTGCGGATTTCACCGCGGGCGGCCAGCCGGAAAAACGGGACCATCTCCGCCTGGGAGATCCCCGGCAGGAAACTTAGGCTATGCAGGTCAAACTTGGTGAGAAGCTGAACGAACGGGCGCGCGGTGGCCTCATTGACGGCCTCGATCAATTGCCCGTTGACGATCAATTTTCCTTCGTTCAAGCCCAGCGCCAACTCGGGTTCGCTCTCCAAAATTTTCGATAACTGGCGGTGACATTCATCAATGGTTCCCTTAACGCTCGGATGCTCGGGCGAATAAAGGGCCATTTGCGAAAGCGTGCGGCCCGTGTTGATGAGGAAGGAGACGATTTCGCTCATGCCATCACCCACGGACGGTTGTTGTCGATTTGTTTGAGAAATCGGAAACCTTCAACCATGGTGTTCAGATAATAATCCGGTTGGGCGCTTTTCAGCTTATCGATGTCGTAGCCCTCGCGCGCCACCGCGACGGAACGGTAGCCCGCTTTAGCGGCAGCCTTGATGTCGAGCTCGGTGTCGCCGATCACATACACGTCTTCCGGAAGGATCGATTGGCCGCAACGCTTTTCCGCGCGCTGGTGCCCATGCTGAAGGAGCTGGAAACGGATTTCCGCGTCGGAGCCAAAGCCGCCGAACGGAAAATACGGGTTCAACTGGCTGCGCTGCAGCTTCAACCGCGCCCCGGCTTCCAGATTGCCGGTGCCGAGTCCCAGGAGGATATCGCCACGGGTGATCAAATGATCGAGAAATTTTTCGACGCCGGGCAGGATGCGGTAATTCTTCGCGTAACGGACTTCGACGGACAAAAAGCGCAGATAGCCGTCGCAAAGCTGGCTGTATTCGGCGGGGGTCATCTCGCGGCCAAGGCGCGTGCGGACGATTTCGCGGAAGATGGCCGGGTCGGTTTTGCCTTGGGGATCGCAGCCGTCGGACATATTTTTTTGGCCGAACGTTTTCTCGAGAACCAAATCCAGCGCGCGCAAGCCGGCGCCGCCGGTGGAAACCAATGTGCCGTCCAAGTCGAAGAGAAAAAGTTTTAAACGGGCGCCGGGCATAGGCGGAATTCTATCTTACTTCCCGACGCAAAACTGCCGGAAAATGGCCGACAAAACATCCTCCGTCACGCTTTCTCCGGTGATCATGCCGATTTCTTCCAGCGCCTGCCGCGCAAAGACGGCCAGCGCCTCTTCCGAGCGGCCTGCTTTGGCGTCGGCGCGCGCCTGATTGATCAGATGCGCGGCTTTTTCCAGGTGGGCCACATGGCGCTGATTGGTCACGGTGGCCGAGGCCGCTTCCTCTTTTTTCTCAACGGGAACCGCCACCAGCGAGATAACGGCTTTTTTCAGCTCCGCGAGTCCCTCGCCTTTGAGCGCGGACGTTTTAACAACGTGTTCAAACGGAAGCGCGGCGGCGTTTATTTTTAAGCCGCGGTCGGCCTTGTTAAGAACAAGGACGACGGATTTGCCGTTAAGCTCGGCCATAATGGCCCGGTCTTCCTTGCCAAGCGGCGCGCTGGCGTCCAGAACCAAGAGAATCGCATCCGCGGCGGCGGAGGCTTGGCGCGAGCGCCGCGTGCCTTCGCGTTCCACGACGTTTTTTGTCGCACGCAGCCCGGCGGTGTCGGAAATAACAATAGAAATGCCGTTCCATTCGATTTTTTCTTCGAGAATGTCCCGCGTTGTGCCGGGAACATTGGTGACAATCGCGCGCTCTGCGGCCAGCAGTGCGTTAAACAGCGATGATTTGCCCACGTTCGGTTTGCCGACCAGCGCGACGCGGTAGCCGTCCCGCAAAACGCGGCCGCGCAGACTGGTCGCCAGCAACTCATCCAAGCGCGCGCTAATCTTTTCCAGTTCTTTGGTCATCGCTGTTTTAGCGAACCCGGGAATGTCTTCTTCCACAAAATCCAGATTGGCTTCGAGGTGCGCGAGAAACCGAATCAGCGCGTCGCGGATGTCTTTGATGCGCGCGGAGAGGTTTCCCTCCAGCTGTTCCAGGGCGGCCGCGCGGGCCGCGGAGCCGCCGGCGCTGACAAGTTCGGCCACCGCCTCAGCCTGCGCCAAGTCCATCTTCCCGTTTAAATAAGCGCGCTCCGTGAATTCGCCGGGGCGGGCCAGGCGCGCGCCGCGCTCAAGCGCCAGCGCCACCACGTCGTTTAGAAGGCCCGGGCTGCCGTGGCACGAAATCTCCACGACGTCCTCACCCGTGTAGGAATGCGGGGCGCGAAAAACGGCCACGACCGCCTGATCGATCTTTTTATTTTTGTTTTTGATCCAGCCCATGTGCAGGGTGTGCGAGGAAACAGCGGTGAGTTTTTTCGAGGAGGAAAAAAGAGAGGAGGCAATATCGAGCGCGGAGGAACCGGAGAGCCGCACCACGCCGAGGCCGCCCGTTCCGATCGGGGTGGCGATGGCGGCAATGGTTTCGCCCGCTAGGCGGGCTTGGGAGACGCGGTGCCGCGCCATTGCAGGAACTTCTGGATGACAATCGTGCAGATGCTGTTCACCGTCCAATACAAGACAAGGCCGGCCGGCAATTTAAGAAACATAAACGTCATGATCACCGGCATGAACATCATTACTTTGGCTTGGGCCGGGTCGGCCGCGACGGTGGTCATTTTCTGCTGCAAGAACATGCCCACGCCCATCAAAATCGGCAGGATATAAATCGGATCGTGCAAGCCGAGATCGGGAATCCACATCCACGACGCGCCGCGCAATTCATAGGCGCCATGCAAGGTGGTGTAGAACGCAAAGAAAATCGGGATCTGCAGCAGAATCGGGAAGCAGCCCTCCATGCCCATGAACTTCATGTTGTTCTTCCGGTACAGATTGAACATCTCGATCTGCATCCGTTTCTGGTCGCCTTTGAATTTTTCCTGCAGCGCCTTGATCTGCGGCTGGACTTCTTTCATGCGCACCGCGTGGCTCAAGCTTTTCTTGGTGAGCGGGAAGACGAGAATCTGAATGGAAATGGTGAGCAGGATGATCGCCCAGCCATAGTTGTGCGTGATCCCCTGAAAAAATTCCAACGCGCGCAGAAGCCCTTTGGAGATAAAGCCGAACGCGCCGAAGTCGACGGATTTATCGAGCTCGTTGCCGAGTTTTTGCATTTCGCGGTATTTCTTTGGGCCGACGTACAGCTTAAAGGTTTGTGTTTTTGTTTCGTGCGGGGCGAGCGAGAACGACACCGGGAGCTCATAGGACGGAGGATTGTCGCGATCGGCCATCACGTGCAAGCGGTCGAGCGCGCTTGCTTTCGGCAGGATCGCCGCCAGAAAATGATTGTTATCGATGCCGACCCAGGTAAACGGCCCCGGAAAATTGGCATCGATCGTGCGATTGAAAATAAATCCGGCCTTCCAAGATTGCACGCGGTCCGTGTACGCGGCCACGCGCATTTCGGCTTTCGCGGCGTCGGCGTCGCGGGCCTTCGGATCAGAGCCTTTGATATGGCGGTGCAAGCCGCCTTTCCAAACGAGCGGCAGCTCCAAAGTGCGTGCGACGTTGGCGGTGTTGGTAACGGCAATGTTCAGTTCGTGGTACGGCGGCTCCGCGTTAAGCGTCAGCGTCTTCGCGACGCGAAACCCCTCATGCTCGGCGACGGCCGTGACGGCGTTATCGGATTTTTTGGAAAGGGCAGCGGCAGTGTCCGGCAGCGTTTGCAAAACCGCCGTTTCAACCAGTTCAACCCAATTGCCGTCTTCTTCGCGGATCACCCATTTGGAGACCGCGCCGCCTTTGCTGACGACGGTGACGTCGGCGGTCTCGGTCTTGAGATTGATTTGGGTTGGGCCGTCATTGCGAGGCCGCTGTGTGGCCGAAGCAATCTCAAGTTTTGCGCCGTCTTGGGATTGCTTCGCTTCGCTCGCAATGACCGGTTTTTTTTCCGTGGTGAGCGTGACGGCTTTGGCGCCGGCGGGCGGCGTTTTGGTGTAGCGGCTCACGACGAGCGCGTCCCACGCCACGATAAAGACCATGGAGATAACGACGGCGATTAAAATCTTGGAGTTTTTCATACGGGATCGGGCTCAACCGGGTCGAAGCCGTGGCCGCCGAACGGATGGCAGCGCGACAGGCGTTTAACGGTCATCAGAAGCCCTTTCATTGCTCCTTTCTCGCTAAGCGCGAGGATGGCGTACTCGGAGCAGCTGGGCACAAAGCGGCACGAGGCCCCCAAATACGGGGACACTGCCTTCTGGTAAAAGCGAAGGGCCAAGATAAGAATGCCGGTCATGCGGGAGATGGAAAATCGCGGAAGCGAGCTTACGCGGAGAGGCGTTTACGGCCTTTCTGACGTCTCCGGCTGAGAACACCGCGGCCGCCGGCCGTGGCCATGCGCGCGCGAAAACCGATTTTAATCTTACGTTTGCGTTTGTTGGGTTGATAAGTGCGTTTCATAGAGGCGGGATGTTAGCTAAACCCCTAGGCAGGGGCAAGCCGGAAAAGCGGCCCTTAAGCCTGCTTCATTATAAGGAGCTGGCGGATGACGGTGACGCCCACGCTGTTATTGCGCATTTGTTCGAACATGGACGCGGCGCTGCCGCCCACGTAGTATTCCAGCAGGGCGCGGAACACCTGCTCCGGGTCGGACGCGTCGAAGTCGCGGAATTTAATAAGCGTTCCAACGCGCTGCTGCGAGGCGCTCGACATGGTCCCGGCGATCTGCGCGCGGGCTTCCGGGGTGACGATAAAGTCGTGCTGTTGGCCCAAACGCGGCTGCTTCGTGATGGCGGCGACGGCGTCAAGCAGGCGTTCGCCCTGACCGTCAAACCACGCCACCTTTTCCCCCGGCAATTCGTGAGTTACCCGCGCATGGATCCCGACGGGCGCGATGAAAACGTATTGATCGTTGGCGCGCTCGGAAATAAGGAAGCGTGCGGCTTCGACCTGCTGTTTGATCTGCGGCAAAACGTCAAGGCTGGGGACGTAAATAAGATGGACAACGGGTTCCTGGCTTTCACGCACCACGTCGATGCGGGCGCGGATTTTTTCAATCACGCGCTCAAAGGAGTTGGTGACGACCGGCGTTGTTGCCGCCAGCGGCGCTCCGGTCTGGAGAATTTCATCCGCGGTTTGGCTGTCCTCGATGCGCGGGGTTTCGCCGGCGTCATCGTTGGACGCCGAACGGTTTTTCAAGAAAACGTTATAAAGGACAACGAGCACGCCCGCAGCCAGGATCGCCATCATGCCGTAGAAGCTGCCCAGCGCGTCGCCGGAGGCGGCGGCAATGGGAACCGCTTTGGCCATGGTTTCCTTCATGATCGGTGCGGCCTGGACGCTGGAGCCGAGAACCGCCAAAGTGATGACCGCCAAAATCATGGGCCCCGCACCGCTCGATAGACGGCGCAGCATACGAAGCACGGTGGCCGCGCGTGTCCGTACAGTAGGAGAATTGCTGTTATGTCCCAGATTTCGCACGGTGGTTTTTGCCTCTTCCAAATCCAACGGATAATTGCGCGCGCGGAACTCCATGGCGGCCACGTCGGCCAAGCGCGCTTCGGCTTCGCGGTCATTCAAAACGGTTTCACGATACGAGAACGCTTCGCGGAAGCGCGCCACGAAGCGGCCGGTCAATTTCAAGACGTGGATCGGCCAGAGCGCGATGTACCACATAACGAACTGCGCGTAGCCGATCCACAATCGCGGTGAGATCAACGCTTTAGCGCCGCTGGTTTCGATTTTGCGTATGTTATCGGCCAATGATTTCATGCTCCGCGGAAATTCCGGATACAGCGGGATAATCAGCATCAGCCAGTCGACGAATGGAATGCTCGACAGGATTTCGACGGTCCAGTGCGGATGGTCTTCCGTAATGTCCCTAATTTCCGCCGGGACGGGCAGTTGATACTCCTTATTCTCTTTGTTCTTGGCCAGCAAATCGACTTCCGCTGCGCGGGCCAGACGGCTCATGTAATAAAGATAAGTGACCGAGATACTGCCCACCAACCGGCCTTCGGCGTAGGCTTTCACGCCGGAGAAGTGATTAGCGGCAAAATCTGTGATGTCTTTTTTAATATCGCTGTCCAGATCAGCTGCGTTGCTGTAAGACTTTAGGCGCGCCCAGATGGATTTGGCCCATTTATCCGTCGGGCTGACGTGGCTGTTGGTCAGCCGGTCATAAATTGAGAATGGCAGAAGCAGGAAGTTTGCCGCCAAATCGATTAGGCCCCAGATAATGCCGCGACCGATGAACAGACTGTTGCTATCCCAAAACTTGACGATGTTGCGATTAAACAATGCGTGCGGATCGCGAATTAATTGCAAAACGATAAGCGTGGCGGTGAAGATGGCATTGGGCAACCACAACACCGGCAGGGCGGCGGCCGGAAATGACATCAACAAGAACATGTGCGTCGTATAGGAAGCGGCCAGAACCATCAGATTTCCAGCAATCAATTGATCCCAAATTTTTCCGGACGGACGGTCGGGGTTGAAGATAAACGGCGCCATCACCC
>CAZCJA010000013.1:0-20561 GCA_964499015.1 uncultured Elusimicrobia bacterium | reverse complement strand
CCAAATGAATGCGCGGCCCGGATCGAACGGCGACAAGAGAACGGTAAAAAGCATGACGAACACGCCTTTGCGCACGCCAAAATTGTTGCTGATCCAAACTTCCCGGAACGTGCCCCGTTTGTTGGCTCCGCCTTTGCCGACGGTCGGAATAAATTTAGCGTAGAGCCCGAAGCCGCGGCTGACCGAGTCGTCGTAGTGCGGCAGAATGCCCATGTAGAACGGCATCAGCGTGAATGGCAGGTCCAAGAATAAAAAGAGCAAGGTGCCTTTGAACTTTCCGTTTTCCTGCCACCGGTTGAACAGCGCGCCGTAGCTGATCGCCTGTCCCAGCACCACCGCGCCCATGTAGAACACCAACGGCAATCCTGTGAGCGGGTTAAACGGAAACGCATAGTGCAGAAACGCCAGCAGCGTGATGTAGCGCACCACGCGCGGCTTCTTCAAATAAAACGCGGCGCTGTTGATCGAATCGAGTTTCTTTGTCCAATGGACGTTCGGTGCTAAGAAGAACTTCATCGGGTTGGCGCCGGCAAGCATTTCCGTGGTATCGCCCGCCCATTTGCGCAGCGGCGAGATCGCGCTGCCAAAATCATTGGGCAACGCTTTACCGATCGACATGTAGTCGATGTGCTTGGTGTTCATGCCGAGCACCATAAAGCGCGTGGCGGTCTCGAAATCTTCGGCGACATAATCGTCCTGCAGGCCTTCCAGGTCGCGCATGAACTGGGTGCGGATAAAGCCCTTGCCGTAAAATGCGAGCGTGCCGATCTCTTGTTTAACGCGCTGTTCGTGGGCGAGCCAGCCTTCTTCGGCGATGGCCATTGCTTTCGCGGTGTTGCTCAAGGGTTTGGTGAAGATGTAGCTCTTAAACGGCGCGATCGCGAGTTTCGGGTCCATTTCAAAGTCCATGCCCACGTTCGGCAGCATGTACATTTCTTCCCACAGGAATTCGTGGTCGGCGTCCAGGGACACCATGATCTCGCCTTTGATGTGCGGGGCCATGTTGGCCCACTGCGTGTACTTCGCTCCCGCGTGCGTGTCGGTCTTGCCCGGTTTCCACCAATGCAGTTCGATGTCGTTGCTGGCCAAAAATTGAAGGTAGAAGGCCACCTCTTCGACGGAAGCAAACGGGCTTGGAACCGCGTCTTTCCCTTTTTCTTTGTCCCATAGATCCGTTTCTTTGAGCATGCCGAGAACTTGCGCACGATCTTTGTTCTCTTTTTTAATTTTCGATAGGACGGCAAGGAGCCCGCCCACTTTTGTCAATTTACCGTCCAATGCGGCGGCCGTTTGATCGTGTTTGTACAAAAATTGAATTTTTTCATTCACCATTCTTTCCACTTCTTTCGAAGAGGCCTGCGGGAAAAACTGGCGGACATAGTGGCGATAGACATCGCGCGCCTGCAGCGCGCCTTTCAACTGATGGTAGCCCGTGCCCAACGTGTCGTTCGCCCACTCGGTCAACGTTTCCGCCAGCGGTGAATCGGCCGCGATTAAGCCGGCGGGAAGCGGCCGGTCGGGCTGCTTAGACAAGGATAAAAGCCATCTTTTTTGTTCATTGGTGGCATCAAGTTTTTCGACAAGAACGCGCCATTGATCGCTGTACGCCTTCGCGACAAGCCCAAGGCGGTGTTCAAGTGCCGGAATTTTTTTCTTATTGCCTCTAACGTCGCGAACCGTTACCGACTCAACAATAAGCAGAGTGTTCCATGAGTACCAAAACGCTTCCGCCCATGCGGACACTTGGAAGGTAAATGATTTGATTTGCTCGTAGCGCTGCGGCGCCGGCGGTGAATCGAGCCGGTATTTCTTGTTCACCCACGATTTGATGCGCTGTTCGGTTTTCCAGACGGTTAAATTATTGCCCCACGGCTTAAGCACAAAGCGGCGCGGGATGTCGCGCACGCGCAGGCGCCCCTCTTTCGCCCGGGCAATCACGTTGCGGAAACTCGTGATTTCCTTGGCGGTGAGCCACGGCGAGTGGTTCTCGGCCATTTTGTCGATCAGCAGTGTAAATTCGTCCTGGTTGGCCGCATTCTCGCGGCCGTTTAATTTTTCAACCAGCGCTTTGCGTGTCTGGTTCCATGTCAGCGCATGCGAGATGTCGTATTTTTTCCACGTGCGATACGCGACGATACCTTTGGCCAGGTTTGAAACGGAGAACAGCGTAAGAATGATCGCGTCGCCCATCGGCAGAATCGCGCCGACTGCAATCGCGGCCTGCAGAACCACCGGCAAACGGAAATCGAACAGCACCCAATCGGCTTTTGACGGCACCGGGATCAACCAATAGTTCTGAATGACGAATATGGCCAGATACATAAGGAAAAACGCCGTGCCGATGCCGACCATCGCCGCAAAGTATGCGGAAAGGGTCGCTTTTAAATTCGCGCCGGCCTTGCTGTCGCCGAGAAACCGTTTAAATAACGTGGGGATGCTGAACAAATAGTAAATCGGGCGCAGTGTGACCGTCGCCTGATTCTGCGGGCGTTCGATTCTGGGAATGCCGAGACCGGCCGGCTCCTGCGTGGTGGGGTTGCCGTCGTATTCGCGCGTGCCCAAACCGCCGCGCACTTGTTTGACGATCGGTTCAAACGCGTTCACATAATCATCCATTTGCGCGTCGGTGGGCGCCGACGGAATCAGCGTGCCCGGATTAAGCTGGTCCAGCCGGCGCTGCGCTTCGGCGATCTTTACGGCCAAGCCTGGATCGTTCTGTACGTTTTCCGGTAAAAGTCCCCATTCGCTGCGGCCCTGCATGTAGCGAAATAAATCTGTCAGCTCTTCCCAGGTGAAGACATAAAACCGTTTAAGGCCTGCGCGAATATCGCGCATGTCTTCCATGCGCGTGAGTTCGCGCTTCATTAGCTTGTACATGAAACTCGCGTGAAACTCGAGGAGCGATGCGCCTTCGGCACCGCGATCTTCCATCAACAGCTGCTCCAGGCGCGCTTTCAAATAGTTTTCATACGGCGCCTGCGTGGAAATGTACGGGATCGCTTTGCGGATGATCTTGCGCAGCACTTCATCGCGCAATGGACGCAGCGTCCAAACGCCGCGGTCGTTGACCGGCACGCCCAGAAGGGAGGCGTCGGCGTTATCGATCGGGTTAAAGCTCAGCGCTTCCGCGGTGAACGCCTGACCGGACAGCTCGTTTGCCACGACTTTTTCGATGAACGCTGTGTTGTCAGCGTTAAGCGCATAACCGAGACCCGACATCAATGCGCGCGCTTCATCAGTCACCGCTTTACGCACGCCGTCTTTAAGGAACATGCCGTTTTGAGTGCGCGCCCAATACGCGGTGCGCACGGCGTCGGCCAAAATGCGGTTGGCGACGTCATTTTTAGAGAGGGCGCCCGCAACCAGGCGGTCGGAATAGCGCGCGAGGATCGCGGCAAGCGCGGGCGCGTCGATAAATTTTCGATCGAGAAGGTTGAGTAAGGACGGCGCCACGCCGTACAGCAGGTGCTGGTCGTCCGGCCAACCGGCCATGATTTGCGCCAGGGGTGTTCCATTGTTCAATTGGTCGGCAACGTCGGCCGCGTCGCGGATCGCGTCCGCGTTCAGAATGCCTTCGGACGGGTCGGCCAGAAGCGCGGGCGTGGCGAACGTGATTTTGTCCGCGTTGTTCTTAAGGATCTCGGCGAGGCGCTGATCGTTCTGAACCGCGGCCGCCAGTTCGGCCTCGTTCCGGAAAATAATGTTGTTGCGGCGGGCCAAAAGAATGACGCCCGCGTCTTTGATCGTCAGCCCTGGGATGGCGGTTAATTCCTGCTCGCTGGCGGTGTTTATGTTGATCGACCCGTTGCGGCGCCACCACCGGCGGATTAGGATTTTAAAGAGAACGACCGTCGACATGAACCAGAAGCCCATCGCGGCCAAAACCGGAATCATATACGTCATAAAGAAATGTTTGAGCTCGCCCAAATTGGCGGCGGCGACGTTGGCTTCGTTCCGCGCCACCAAATCCGCGGGGACGCGGTCGAGGACGCCGACGGTGTTGATCTCCACGCTTGTGCCGGCAGCGACTTGCGGCTCCGTGCCATCGGGCAGCAACTCACCAAAGGCGATGGCGCGCGCGTTCAACGCGAACTGCTTGCTCTGAGAAACAAAATATTGACCAAGCGGACTGGCCGCCAGGTGATCTTCCAATTTCCAGGTGGTCAAGGGTCCCGTGACCATTTTGTAGCGGCCTTCTTCGCGGTACATGAACTGGCCGTTGCGTATGACGCCCCAGGTCGGGCCGCGAATCGGGTTCCCTTTGCGGTCCAGCCATCCATATAGATTGCTGCGGATATCGCCGAGTGCGCCGCGCACGGCCTCGTGTTCGCCGGGTTCGCGCTGGACTACGACGACGTACGTGTCCGTGACCTTTTTAGTGATGTCGTCCACTTCCCGGACAACGCGCACGTCGTACAATTTGTAAAGCGAATCCTGGCCCTGATAGTCCTTGGTCGTCGAATAGATGGGAATGGCCTGCAAGTGGTAGATGCGTACCATGTTTGGAATTTCGCGATAAAGGTGATTTTCAAAGCTCATGCCGCCGTCGCCGTAACCAACGGCTTGCAACCCGTATTCCAGGCGATCGCGCACGACTTTATAAACCTGATAGCCGTTGCCGTTCACGACTTCAATGTTGTCCCATTCCAGTACGCGCATCGTGATGCCGTTTTCCTGAATTTCAATGCGGCTGGCCACGCGCGCCGGCACGTCTTTGCCGATGTCGGTCACATAATCATAGAAGGCCGTGCGTTCAACGACGAATTCGCCCTGCGGACTGACGTAGCCGTCTTTGCGCACCGCGATGCGGCCGAGGGCGTCGCGCAATTCCACGGTGCGGGCGCCGATAAAGGTGTTGTCGGTCTGGAAGAGAGAGCCTTTCTCGCCGGCGAACCCTTTGCCGACCGGCAAATCTTCGGTGCCGACATACACGCCCTGGCTGATCGGAATGGTTCCGTCGGCGTCCTGGAATCCGGTTTGATAGCCGATGTCGACGCGCATCGGCACGTTCGGCGACAGCTCGGCGACACGCTGCCCCGCGCCGGCATCGTAATTCCACACATACGGCATGTTCGCCACAAATTTTCCGTCGACCATGCCGCCTTCCACATACATGCGCAGTCGGCCCTGCAGATCGCGCGCTTCCTGCCAAACGGCTTCCGTCAATAAATCGTGGCCCTGTGAAACGACGACGCCGAACGGGAACGTCATGCCGAACACGTCCTCTCCCGGTTGGCGCAAAGCCGCTTGAGGAAGCGCCGCGCTTTCCGAAATCATATTGTCACGGCCGCTGCCGTCGGCTTTCCAAGCGTACGCGCGGGACTGAATCGGCGTGTTGGGATAAATGGAGTCGTAAACAAATTCAATTTCCAAATACGGTTTAAAAACGCCGCTAACGAACGTCCCTTCGAAATGGCGCTTCACAATGCCTTCGACGCCCTTGGCATCCTGCCAGGTGCGGTTGATGATGGCTTTGCCGCTGTCGTCGTAATGGAGTTCTTGGTGGCGCGAGACAAACGCGTATTCGCCGGTGGCCGGATCTTCGACGACGCCAACGGTCACGCCGCTTTCATACGCGCGCCCGTTGTACGTGCCGTCGGGATTCACGCGAAACGCATAGCCTTGGTACGGCACTGGTTTTTCCAGGCGCGCCTGATAATCATCGATGCCCGGATTGCTCCCGCGATCGGCGTAGTACATTTCATTGACGGTCTCACGTACGAACTTGCCCTCGGTCCACTGCGCCGGGGAAACCGTTCCATCGGCGTTCAAGCGCGCCGGAATAAAGAGTCCGTCCCGCCAGTCGCCGTCGAAATTCCAACTGCCGACGAAGCGGCGAATGCCGTGGCCGCGGGCGTTTACATTTTCATAATAAACTTCACCGAGCGAGTTGGACACTTTGACGCGGGCGGCTTTTTGCGTGGGCTGATTTGGGATACCGCGTAGCGTGACGTCTTCGAGAATTGGTTTGCCATCGTCACCCAACACCACGTCGGAAGATTGTGTCGCGTCAAGATTGAGTGTCCCGTCGACGCGATAAAAAAGACTGACGCTGTTCTTCTGTACGCCGGCGTCGGTGTAGGAATAGAACGTGTGGCGTTCCATACTCCCCGCTTTTTTCATGATTTCTTTGGCCGGACGAATGCCCATGCGGTTTAAAACGCGATCGCCCCACCACTGCACGTAGGGGCCGCCTTCGAACACGTCCCGCACCGTCACGCCTTTGAACAATTGGTGTTCGCGCTCAAAGGAAAAGGTGATTTTTCCCGCGGCGTCGAATTGAATGCCGCCAAACGCGTGGTTCCAAACCAATTTGTCGATCGCGCCGCCGGCGGTCAGCGAATAGGTTTTCAGCGGCACCGGCGCCTGAATGCCGGTCAGGCGGAACGCGACGTCTTCTTCATTGGCGTCAAAAATCACCAAACGGCCCACCGTGCTGTCCCGCGATTCCATCGGGTTGCCGTAGGCGTCGACTTTGCGTTCCACGCTCACGCCGCTAATGTTGTTTTTCTCGCGGTATGTGGCAACGCCGTCGGCGGTCGGATTGCCGATCATCGTGCTTTCCTTGGTGCTGCCGACGCGGTCCACTGTCGTCACCGTGCGCGGCGTCCAGCTCTGGTGGCGAACGTCGTAAATCCAGTCGCTGTTCATGGTGCGGGCAATCCAATCGTCCGACTCCGACTGGAGCGGATCCAGATCGTCCTGCATGATGATGCGGCCGAGCGTGTCTTCGTACACGCGGCGCGGCGTGCCCGCGCTATCGCGATATAAAATCGGAAGGAGATTAGTGGCCGGATCGACAATGCCGGCGGTTTCGCCACGAGCGGAAGCGATCGCGTTCTCCGGCAATCCATTGCCTACGCGCAGCGTACCGACCGCGGTCGGCACCGCGGTCGCGGCCACCGGCCCGTCTGGCGTTAAGAAACCCCCCTCTTTGGTTTTACCGTAATGCGTACGGCTTTTTTCCGCGCCGCCCAGCACCTGTCCAAAAACGATTTGTTCCTCGTAGTCGGTAACGATGAGTTCGCGATGGTCTTCAATTTCGACCGGACGAAACAGAGCGGCGGCGCCGCCCCACGGGTCCGCACCCATGGCCATGCGTTGCAAACGCGTGATCTTCCAGCGCGGCTGTTGGTCCTCGGCAATTGAAATACCGTTCTTCTGCGCGAGCTCACGCACGCCCGCCGGAAGCGGGCCGGTATTGGCGGAGCTGTCGTAGGTGGTTTCCAAATTAACGGACAGGATGCGCATGTCGCTTAAATTGCGGTCCGCCATGTCGTCGTGCTGAACGTCATATACGATAACGGGTTTTTGGGCTGGATCATCGGTGCGGGCGGTGTAGAGCGGGATTTCCACGTCATAGCCGGTACGAATTTTAATGTCGCGGGCGCGGGCGGTGTCGAAATAGGTCCGTTCGTTTTTGCCGGCCTCGACGCGCGAATAAAGATAGCCCCCCTGGGCTTCATACGTTTCGATGCGCGCGCGCAGCTCCGCTCCGTCCTGGCCGAGCACGCTGACGCGGTACGTGGCGCGGCCGGCGGCGTCAACGCCCTGCAAAATACGCAGGCCAAGCATGTTTCCTTTGTGCCATTGCTCCACACGCGGATACATCAGCTCCCCGGAGATGGAATTCAGCACCGGTTCGCCGCGCATGATCGCCTGGCCTTCAAAATAGTCGACACGCAGCAGGGCAAAGTCCGGTTTTTCCCGGGTCGGCCGGTTGTACACTTCAACCGTGCTTTCGCCGGTTTTGCGGCTGACGCGAATGCGCACTTCGTTGGCGTTTTCGGCCGGCAACACTTCGCGGGTGACGTCGGAGGAAATATTGTTGGTGCGAACCCACTGGGTTATCGCGGCGGTCAGATCGCGGACCGGGTAATTTTCAAACGGCGTGACGGAAAATTCTTCGGTGGCGCTGCGGCCGCCCGGAAGCGGCGCGACGCGTGTGTAGCGCACGGTGCCGGTGATGCGCGCGGCGGCGATATTGACCGGACGCCGTACTTGAGCGAGCGGCACACCGTCGATCTGCAAGTCGCCGTCCAACCGGCCGGCCGGCGCGCCGGTGAAATCAAATAGCTGAATATACGGCTGGCGATCGCCCTGAAACACGCGAACCCACGTAAAATTCTGCCGATCCAGCGCGCCTTCCGCAAACAGCGGCTGATACTGCTTGGTCCTTTCCACTTGGGAGCGCGGCAACACCGCTTGCTGGCCCAAGCCCGGGATGCCTTCGGCGACAAAAACATTCGGCACCGCCGCCGGGACCTGCACCGCCTGCACGCCGGGACGCGCCACCGCCGACGCGGGCGGGACAGCAACCGGGGCCGGAGGCGCGGGAACGATCGCGTCAACCGGGTCGTCGCCGCGTTCGTGGGCGACCATGTACGCCGCCGCGATGCGGCTTGAACCTTCCTGTGTGTTCCAACCCCAACGGGTCGGCGTGTTTTCCGCGGGACGAATGAAATTGCCTTCGATCACATACGCGTAAGCGAGACCGCCGCCTTTTTCCTCCGGCTGCAGCGGCAAGCGGTCAAGCAAGGTTTCGAGGCGCGCCAGTTGTTCCGCCGCTTTGTCGGCGGCCGCGCCGCTTCCACGCGTGCGCAAATACGGAATCAAAATTTTCAGGCCGTTGGCGCGGTTGATCTGCCATTCGGTGACAAAAAAGGCGGGAATGGCGCCCAAATCATCGGCCAGTTTCACGATATCAACGCCTTTGCTCGCGAGTTTTTCCGGACCGATCATGGACAACGCCCAACCCGGAACGTCCGCCGGGGTGTCGCGGCGGCCCTCGGAATTAATCGCCCAGAATTTGCCGGTTTCTTTGTCGTAGAAATTCGCGATCAAAAAATCGAGCGCCCGCTCGGCGGCGCGGTCGTAGGCGGGGTTGTTGGTCGCCTCACCCAAACGATGGAAAAGCGCGTACGCATTAATCTGATATTCGGGGTTAAAAACGCGCGCGAACGGGACGTTGCCGAAATTTTGCCCTTCGCCGGCCGGGCCGTAGCCGATCGAGCCGTTTTCGTTTTGCTGCGCGGCCACCGTTGCGGCGGCGTTGCGCGCGAGATCCAAAAGCTGGGCGTTGCGGCGGCCGTCGGCCTGCCACACGGTGAGCGCGGACAGGGCGAGATGAATGTTCGGGCCGTTGGTCACGCGCCATTCATTGCGATTGTTGTTCTCGGGGCTGTTGGCATTAATGAAACCGCCGAATTGCTGCGGCCATTCGGCGGCGACTTTCAGCAAGAGCCGTTTGGCGTCTTCAATTTGTCCGCGCGCCAGTTTGGTTTGGGCGTCGATGGCGATGTCATAAAGGAACGAGGTGCCGCTGAGCGCCGGGTCGCCGATGTTCGATGGCGGGATGCCGCTGCGGCCCGCGTGTATATCCAGCCAATTTTCCAGCGCGTTTAAGCGCGTGTTTTCAGCCGGGGCCGGCGCCGTGTCCGCCCGGCCGTCATCGGCCACCGCCATAATGGCGGCCATCATCGCCGTGCGCGCGATCATTTTCAACATGCTAGGTAAAATAAAAATTCCGGATGTTTTATTGTCGCCGTTTTCTTCTTCGACGACTTCCAATTCTTTCAGGTCCTCGCGCGCCTCGCGCAGCGCGGGAATAAGCACGTGCTCGTCGCCGTTCTCGTCGATGTAGGCCAGCGTTCCGGGCGTGGTCGCGGTGCCGAAGGTTTTAAAATACGTCGCCGTCAGGCGCTGCTTCTCCGCTTTTTCCTGGAGAGTCGCCGTTCCTTGGATTTCTTTTTGCGTGAGTTCGTTGATCCGGATTTCCAGGCGCTTCTTGAACGCCATCATCAGGTCGTACTCGTGCTCGTATTGATTGACGCGCGGCGTGGCGGTGTGGAGGCCATGCTTGATCGCAAACTGAAGTTTTTCCTTAAGCGTTTCATCAAGGACTTGCTGTTCTCTATAAATCGCGGTGGCTTGGTTAAACAAGTCTTTGCCGACGATCAAATGCGGCAGGCCGTCGACCGGGTTGATCCAAATATTTTCTTTCGCCTGGCGGACGATTGCCAATTCGGCGGCGCGCGCCGGGTCGGCCGCGAGCTGTTGTTCCAAATCGTTCAGCCAGCGGATGGCGACCCATGTGCGGTTAAACGCCTCGGGCATGTTGCGTTGATGCAGCTGCTGCAGAATATCGTGCTTCCAGGTGCCGTCGGGATTGATCAACGTGCGGTCGCCCGCCGATTCAGGACGCAAAAACACCGTGCCGTCCGGGCTGATCGCCATGCCCGCATAAACGCCGCGTGAGCTGAGGCTGCCGGCGGCGTTAACTTTGTCCGGCACGTTGCCGGTGTACAACACGTCCGACGACATGGTCTGGTTCCAACGCTGGGTTTTGGTGTCAAAATCCAAACGCCCCTTCGGCAACAAATAGGGGGAAATGCCCATTTTCACCAACTGATAGTACGTGCCGTCTGCCTCTTGATAAACAATCGTCCCCACGTCCCGCGGATCAATGGCCGGCTCTGTTGGCGAAAAATTTTCCGCGAAAATAATTTTATCGCCACGGCCCATCGGCTGCGCGGCCCGCCGTCTTATTGCAGCCAAATTCCCCGGGCTGAGCTTCAGCCGCGTGAAGACATAATCACCGACATCGAGAACGTTATCGTAACGGACGCTGGTGATGAGCCCCGTGCCCATGTCCAAATTGATTTGTTTGGCGAAGCGCGCAAACACACGATTACCATCCATGCGTACATACGGCTTGGTTTCCACTTCTTTGGCCTCATCCGCAAACGTGCTGGGAATTTCATTTTTGCGATAGCGCTCGGTAATGAGGCCGGTATTCATATCGATGACCAAATACTCGTAATGGTTGCGTTTGGCCCCGTCCTGCCCGTTAACAACCCGGTCGCCCGCCAGGTCGTAGAACCCATAGCCGCGCCAGTTCATGAAACGCGTTTCGTACAAACGGTTGGTGAGATTCGCCGCGTCCCAAATGTTGCCGACCTGTTGCTCGAAAAACGCGAGCACATCCGATCGATTCTTGAACTTAACGGTACGTCCTGCATTTTTATCGCTCATTCCAATAGCGACAAAACCGCGGTCTTCGGTCAGCGGCACGTGGCCGTTCACCAAGTTCGATGTGAGCATCAGCCGCGCGATGAGCGTGTCTTCGGCGGCGGCGACATTTTTCTTGGCCATTTCCAAGCGCTGGTCGGCACCGGCCTCTTCCACCACGGCTGCGGCGGCGGGAGCCGCCGGTTCCACCGGCGCGGCCTGCGCGGGCGGCGTCGCCGGCTGGGTGAATCGCGGAAGTTCTTGGGCCATCGCCGGTAAGAACGTGGTGAAAAAGTGCGCGAACAGCAGCGTGCGAATGACGAACCCCTTTATGCCGGCGAAAAACGCATTGCCGCGTTTGACAAGGCTGATGCGCGAAGCGGCGGCGTTTTGGCCGCTGGCTTGCGGCACGCTCACTTCAACGTCGTCGCCTTTCTGGGTCACACTGACGATATTGGACACCGCGTTCTCGCGGCCCACCACAGCCAAGCTGTCGCGAATGACGTCGCTTGTGCCGACGGACGGCGCCATTAGGTCGACCAGCGTGTTTGACGGGCTGTCGGAAATCCGTGCCCAAGGGTTTGGCAATTCTCCGATGACGCGAACGCGGTTTTCGCCGGACTCATTATTTTCCAACGACGGTTGGACCACCGCATATGGGAACTGATGCTTTTTCAAAAGAGCGGTCACGCCCGGCGTATGGAAACCACCGGCTATCAACACAACCGTGGCGGAGCCATTGTTGTCAGTGGCCTTGGCCAGGTTTTTGACCAAGTGATCGTTGCGCTCTAAAGCCAGGCGATAGAATGTTTTGACGTCCTGGAGGGCCTCCCAATAATAAGGAGGGATCGCCGTGGGCGCGGCCTTTAGGCCCAAGCTTTGCTCCAGCGCGGCTAAAAAGCTTTCAGCCTCATCCCACTTAAGCGACTGGCCGATGCGCAGCGCTTCGTCCGAAGTCTTCGGCGTCAGCTCCAAACTCCACAGGCGTTTCTGCTCATAAATGGCGTTGCGCAGAACGAGGAAGCGTTTGATGTCGGCCACAGAACGCGAGGTGGCGCAAACTTTTTCCTGCGCGCCCTTTTCCAGCGCGTCAAGCCCGTCCAGCAAATCGTCGGCCGAGAAGCGGGCCTCGCTTTCCAAATAATCCTGATATTTCCGCAGCGCGGCGGGCGCGGCGATGCCGCGCTCTTGGGCCGCCTGCAACAGAGCGCGGTGGAAGCCAACCGCGCTCAAGCGCCCCTCATGAAACGCGCGCGCGGTTTCCAAAAGCGCTTTGGCATGGCGGTCGCCTTCATTCCCGGAAACGATCTTCGCCAGCAGCCCCTCGCGGGCGCCGGAAATCTCAGCGGCGTTTAGGGAACGCTGGCGGTTCTCCAGTTCCACAAAACGGCCGATGGCGTCCGGGGTTTTTTTCGAAACAGTCAATAAATAGCGGACATAATCCGAAAGGGCGAGCTGGTCTTCGTTGTAGTGGCGCTTGTTTTTGATGAACTCCTGCACCGGCAGCGGAAGAAGATGGCGGCCAATCCGGTCCATGCGATTTTCCACGAAACCGAGCGCGCGAACCATGCGGTCCCGCTGGGCCTTGGAGCGGTCGCGCGCGCGCAAATTGTCCAGATAAGCGGTTCTACTTTCGATGCCGACCAGGCGATGGCCATGCGCACGATTAATGAGCGCAAAATAATGGGCGCCGGAAATATAGTCGCGCTCCAAAAACGCGCGCGCCGTCATTTCGCGCCATTCGTCGTAGGCGCTGTTTTCGTACGGCGTGAAATCGATTTCGTTCCAGGCGCCTTCGAGACCGATAATCAGCTGGCCGGCGCGGATTTTCAGCGCACCCAAAATGGAGGCGATGTTCATCTGCACGGGCGCGTTGTTATGGATGTCTTGGATCAAGACAATGCGCGGGTTGTTCGTCGCCGCCGCGGGCGACCAGGATTGGACCACGCGGCCAAAGCGGGACGGGATGGAGACGCCGCCTGCGGAAGCGTCAAAAACGGGGCGCGCAGCCGTAGCGACGGAATGCTGGACGGCCGGATTGACGGGTGTGAGCGCGGAACGGCGTTGTAACCAAAGACTTTCGAACTGCTGCGCCTCGGCGAGCGGCAGGGCCATCGTCTCGTAAGCGAGGAGAACAGCCAAAAATGCCGCGATAAATTTGACCGGACGGCCCTTCATGATCGACACGCCATTGTGCATGTATTAAGTGTAAGGTAGGGGCATTAAGAATGCCTTAAGAATCGGTAAACAAGTAGTAAATATGAAGGGTCTTTTTGAGGGAGGGGGCCGGGCTGTTGCTAGGGCGTGGAACGACTCGTTTTGTCTGTGAGAACCGTTTTTTTCCGTCGAGAAAATAAATTTGACCAAACCGACATTGTTTATCTACACTTGCGACCTCTTTTTCGAAAATTTTCCAAACCCTAACAACATGATCACTTTAAAATCGACCACTGAACTTTGGCAGCACGTTTTATCCACTCTTAAATCGGAACTGCGCGACGAAACGTTCGACCTCTGGCTTAAACCGCTCTCGGTGAAAAGCCACGAAGGCGGAACGTTTGTGCTTAACGTGCCGAACCGCTTTTTCTCGGATTGGGTCAAGACGCACTACCAGCCCCGCATTGAGAAAATGCTCACCGACGCTACCGGCGTTTCGGTCCGTCTTGAATTTTCCGCCCTCGAAGCCGACCCGGCCGCTCCGCCGTACGTTCGCGAAGTCCGCCCCGCGGCTCCGGCCCCTGTTTCGACCACAGGCATCACCGTTCCCCCACTGGAAAGCAAGTACGACTTCACCAATTTTGTCGTCGGCCCGTCCAACCGTTTCGCCGAAGCGGCGGCCGAGGCCGTGGCCAAAGAACCGGGCCGGTCCTACAACCCGCTCTTTATTTATGGCGGCGTGGGCCTCGGCAAAACGCACTTGCTGCATTCGATCGTCCATCAAATCACGCGCCGTTCCCCGCACTTGAACGTAATGTACGTGCCGTCCGAACGCTTCATCAACGAATTTATCGACGCGATCCGCTTTGAGAAGATGAAAGACTTCCGCGCCAAGTACCGCAGCATCGACTGCCTTTTGATCGACGACATTCAATTCCTCATGGGCAAGGATTCCTCGCAGGAAGAATTCTTCTACACTTTTAATTCCCTCTATGACTCGCACAAGCAGATCGTGATCTGCTCGGACCGCCCGCCGAAAGAAACGCAGGTCGGCGACCGCTTGGTGTCGCGCTTTGAGTGGGGCGTCATCGCCGATATTCAGCCTCCGGATTTGGAAACGCGCATCGCGATTCTCCGTCAGAAAATTGACGACTCGGGCAGCGCCGTGCCGGAAGACGTTGTGCTCTTCGTCGCCTCGCACATCAAAACGAACATCCGCGAACTCGAAGGCTCGATCACGCGCATTATGGCCTACGCCTCTTTAACCGGCGCACCGCTTACCGTCGACACCGCGCGCAAAGTGCTGCGCGATATCTTGACCTCGGGCGACAACACGACAATGGTCGCCGTCAGCCACGTGCAGAAAGTGGTGGCGCGTCATTTCAATTTGGAACTATCGGACATGAAGTCCAAGCGCCGCACCGACGCCATCGCGTTCCCGCGCCAGCTGGCCATGTATTTGGCCCGCACGCTTACTGATTTGTCCACGCCGGAGATCGGTTCGCACTTCGGCGGCAAGGACCACACGACCGTTATGCACGCCTGCAACAAGATCAAAGGCAAGCTCAGCGGCGACCCGTATTTCGTGGCGTTGGTCAATAAAATAACCCAAGACATTCGCGAAGAAAGTCTCCTGACCACGCCGTAAAATTCCCCGTCGCATAGGTTATAATCGTCGACGGTGGAGCCTGTGGATATCGCCGACAAATGTATCCACAGCAGAAAAAACGCACCGGCTCTGTGCACAACGTGGATAAGCCCACTCCCTTATCCACAAGCGACGCGAATAAGCAAGATGCGCCAATACAATTGGTTTTCAACACGTTTCAACGAGTGAGGACAACTTATCATGACTATCAACGCCCCTACGTCTTCTACGGCTTCTAAATCTTTAAATAAAGATAAAGAAGCCATGCGTGTTGTTGTGAATAAAGCCGATATTTTCAAAGGCATACAACTTGTACAGAGTGCAATTTCTTCCCGCAGCACATTACCGGTTCTTGGTAATATTCTTTTTGAGGGAACCGACCAAGGCCTGCGTTTGTCCGCTACTGATTTGGAAGTCGGCATCCGCACGTGGGTCAAAGCGGATGTGGTTTCCAAGGGCGCGATTACCATTCCCGCTAAAATCATCGCCGATTTTTTAAGAACGCTGGAAGACGACCGTGAAATCAAACTCGACGTTCAGGAAGGGAATAAGGTTGAACTAAGATCCGGGCGCGACCGCTTGAACGTCACAGGCTTGCCGAAAACGGATTACCCGGTACTGCCGGAATTTGATCAAGACAAAGCGGTGGAAATGCCGCGTGAAACCTTGCGTGAACTGATCAAGAAAACGGTTTTTTCAGCCTCCACCGACGAAACACGCTATGTGCTAAACGGCATTCACATTATTGCCGAGAACGGCAAATTGGTCGCTGTCGCCACCGATGGACGCCGCTTGTCTTACATCCAACGCCCGATCAGCGATAAGAAACTTAAAATCAAAATTATCCTGCCCACCAAGGCGGTGCAGGAAGTTCTGCATTTGGTTTCGGACGAGAAAGGAAAAGAATCGATCCATGTCTCGTTCACGGAAAACCAAGCCAGTTTCTCCGACGGAAAAACGGTGGTTTTATCGCGGCTCATTGAAGGCCACTTCCCAAATTTTGAGCAGGTTTTACCGAAATCACACGACTTCCAGCTGCGCTTGGACCGCAGCGCGTTTAACGCCTGCGTCGCTCGTGCGGCAATCGGAACCATGGAGCGCGGCGGTTCCATTCGTCTTTCGCTGACCAAGGGCAGCATGAAAATACAGGCGGCATCAAGCGGCCGCGTGGAAGTGGAATCGGAAATGCCAGTGGCCTATGAAGGCGCCAATTTTGAAATCGCTTTTAATCCCCTCTACGTGATGGATGTGCTGAAGGCACTCGATCAGAATGAGGTGGTGATTGAGTTCACCTCGCCGCTGAACCCCGGCGTCGTGCGGCCGGCCGATGACGAGTCGTTCCGGTACGTGATGATGCCGATGAAGGTGTGATAAGCGTTGTTTCTGCGCACCCTCACCCTACGACAATTCCGCAATCACGATAACCTCACTCTCGAAACGCCGCCCGGCGTGAGCCTGTTCATCGGCCCGAACGGCGCCGGCAAAACGAACCTGCTTGAGGCGATTGCTATTTTGGCCACCGGCGCCAGCCCGCGCGGCGCCGATTGCGAGAGCATGGTCGAGTGGAACAAAGATGGCTTTGTGGTTTTGGGCGCGTTCGAAGGCACCTCCTCCGCGGAGCGCTTTACGCTGGAAATGAAATATAAGAACGGCCTCTCGCGCGTGATTCGCGAGAACGGCCACACACCGGTGCGGCTCAAAGATTTGGTGGGGCGCGTGCCGCTGGTGAGTTTTTTGCCGGAAGATTTGACGCTGCTCAAAGGCGAACCGGAACAGCGCCGACGCGCGTTGAACCTGGTGCTTCTGCAGGTCGACGCGACGTACGCCGAGGCGCTGAAGGTGTACCAGGACGCGCTTAAAAGCCGCAACGCGGCCCTGCGGCAGATTGCCGACGGCCAGATCGGCGTGGACACGCTGGACGCCTGGGACGGCGCGATTATTAAAGCCGGGCTCGTCATTTGCGAAAAGAGAAACCAATTTATCGCCGATTTTTCCCCGTTTTTTGAGCGCGTCGAAGACCGCGTCAGCGGGCGCTCCGGCGAGATGACGATCGAATACCGCCCGTCGATTCAGGGGCCCTGGGATGCGGACGGTGCGCAGCGCTGGAAAGAGAAGCTGCGCCAATCGCGCCCGCAGGAAATCGCGGTCGGCATGACGCTCACCGGGCCGCAGCGCGACGACATCGCTTTTCTGATGCATGGCCGGCCGGCGCGCAGCTGCGCCTCCGAAGGACAGATGCGCACCGCGGCGATCGCCTTCAAGCTGGCGGAAATTCCGTACATCGAAGAGCGGCGCGGGCAGAAGCCGATTTGCCTTTTGGACGACGTCTTTTCAGAATTGGACGCCGATCGGGCGCGCCATTTGCTAAACGAGTTGTCCGAGACGGGCCAATGCTTTGTGACCCTGACGGGGCTTGAATCATGGCCCAGGGACCGGCAGATGCCGGTTTCGATTTTTACATTTGATTCCGACGGTGTTAAACTTGCCCTACATGAAAAAGAAATCGCCTTCTGAGCGGGAGGGCATCCCCGCAAAGCTTGCGGTTGAGGGTATTTTGTCCCGGCTCGGCTTCGATCCCGCGATGTACGCGGTGTTCGACGCGTGGGACCGGGAAGCGCGCGTGCTGGCGCCTGGCTGCGAAGCCGTCGGCATGCAAGGATCAAAAATTTGCGTGAGCGTGCCCTCGGCCGCTCACCGGCAGGAACTGCATTACTCGAAGAAGCGGATCATCGACCGCCTCAACCAGGCGTTGGGCCGGCGCGTGATCAAAGACATTCTATTTGAACTGAAAGGGAGCTCCTTGTGACAAAGACCAAAACGTCGGACGCCGAAGCCAAGAAAAGCGCCAACGGCGCCAGCGGCGAATACGACGCCTCACAAATAACCGTCCTCGAAGGATTGGAGGCGGTCCGCAAGCGGCCCGCGATGTACATTGGCTCCACAAGCCAGCAGGGCCTGCACCACTTGGTTTACGAAGCGGTCGACAACGCGATCGACGAAATTTTGGGCGGCTTCGCCAAGAATTGCGAAGTGATCCTGCACGAAGACGGCTCCTGCTCCGTCGAAGACGACGGGCGCGGCATCCCGGTCGACGTGAAGAAAGACGAGAAAGACCCGAAGCTGAAAGGCAAAACCGCCCTCGAAATCATCATGACGACCCTGCACGCCGGCGGAAAATTTGAAAAGTCCGCGTACAAAGTCTCGGGCGGTCTGCACGGCGTCGGCATCACCTGCGTGAACGCGCTGTCCAAATGGTTTCGCGTCGAAGTGTATCGCGATGGAAAGATCTACATGCAGTCGTATAAGATCGGCAAGCCGGACGCGCCGGTCGCGGTCATCGGCAAGACAGAAAAGCGCGGCACCAAAGTGCATTTCCTTCCGGACAGCACGATTTTCACCGCAACCAAGTTTTCGTTTGAGACGCTGTCCAACCGCCTGCGCGAGCTCGCGTTCTTAAACGCCGGCTCCAACATCAAGATCGTCGATGAAGAGGCCGGCAAGCAGCACACCTTCCACTACGAAGGCGGCATCATCGAATTCATCAAGTATTTGAACGCCCACAAAAAAGCCCTGCACCCGGCGCCGATCTTCGTCAGCAAAGAAAAAGACGACATCATCATCGAAGTGGCGATCCAGTACAACGATTCCTACACGGAACAGGCCTACACCTTCGTCAACAACATCAACACCATCGAAGGCGGCACGCATTTGGCCGGCTTCCGCTCCGCGCTGACGCGCGTGATCAACGATTACATCAAGAAGCGGGACCTCACCAAGGGCCACAACTACAACATCACCGGCGACGACTGCCGCGAAGGCCTCGCCATGGTGCTGTCGCTGAAAATCCCGCACCCGCAATTTGAAGGCCAGACCAAAACCAAGCTCGGCAACAGCGAGGTGGAAGGGCTGACCAAATCCATCGTCGGCGATTCATTGGCCACCTTCTTCGAAGAAAATCCGGCCACCGCCACCAAGATTTGCGAAAAAATCGTCACCGCCGCCGAGGCCCGCGAAGCCGCGCGCAAAGCGCGCGAGCTGACCCGCCGCAAAGGCGCGCTCGATTCCGCGTCCTTGCCCGGCAAACTCGCCGACTGCCAGGAACGCGACCCGGCCAAGTCGGAACTGTACATCGTCGAAGGCGACTCCGCCGGTGGTTCCGCCAAGCAAGGCCGCGACCGGGCGTTCCAGGCCATCCTGCCTTTGCGCGGTAAAATTATTAACGTCGAAAAATCGCGCATCGCCAAAGTGCTGGCGAACGAGGAAATCCGCACGCTCATCACCGCGATCGGCTGCGGCGTGGGGACCGGCGCCTCCTCCGAGTCCGACGGTTTCAACATCGCCAAGCTCCGCTACCACAAAATCGTCATCATGACCGACGCCGACGTCGACGGTTCGCATATCCGCACGCTTTTACTCACGTTTTTCTACCGGCAGATGAAGCCGCTCGTCGACAACGGGCATATTTTCATCGCGCAGCCGCCCTTGTACAAAGTGGCGAAGAGCAAAAAAGAATTTTATGTCGACACCGCCGAGCAGATGGAAGAGTGGTTGCTGAACGAGGCCCTGTCCACGACCGAAGTGGTGAAGCTCAAGGGCGATAAAGAAGCGGGCGTGTTCGACCAGGAAAAATTGCGCGCGCTGATGAAAGACATGGTGGAATTCGAAAACCTGCAGACGCGCCTGCGCCGCAAAGGCCTCAACTGGGACGAGTTTGTGGAAGGTTACCGCCAAGACAAATTGCCCTTGTTTATCGTTCCCGGCGAAGCGGGCCGGCCGAGTTTCATTTACACGGACAAAGAATGGAAAGAATTTAAGCCGGGCTATTTGAAGGCCCGGCGCGCGGCCTTGAAGGAAGACGCCGGGGCCGCCGCCTCCGATGTGGACGATTTGACGGAAGAGGAACTTCTCTCTGACGTGAAAGAACCCACGGAGATTCCGAAACTTAAAAACATTCTCAAGAAATTTGAGGCGATCGGTTTTGACATCACCGCTGAAGCCAAGCCTGGCGCCGAAGCCAAGCCCCTGTACCGCGTGAAGCTCAAAGACGGCGGCCGCAACGTGGCCACGCTGGACGAATTGGTCGACGCGATCAAGGAATCCGGAAAGCAAGGCGCGATCATTCAGCGCTACAAAGGTCTCGGTGAAATGAACCCGTCGCAATTGTGGGAAACCACGATGGACCCGGTGAACCGCCGTATGATGCAGGTGAAGCTGGAGGACGCGGTGGAAGCGGAAAACATTTTCAACACATTGATGGGCGACAAGGTCGAGCCGCGCCGGCTCTTCATCGAAACGCACGCCCTCGACGTTCAAAACCTAGACATTTAACAAGGAGCCTCTTTTAACATGGCCAAGACACCGTCCGAAGGCAACAACCAACAGGAACTGCGCGTAACGCCGCGGAGCATCGAAGATGAAATGAAGGACTCCTACATCGATTACGCGATGAGCGTGATCGTGGGGCGCGCCATTCCGGACGTGCGCGATGGACTAAAGCCCGTGCATCGCCGCATTCTCTACACGATGGACGAAATGGGCTTGGCCCACAACAAAGCATTCCGCAAATCCGCCCGCATCGTCGGTGACGTTCTCGGTAAATATCATCCGCACGGCGACTTGTCGGTGTACGACGCGCTTGTGCGCATGGTTCAAGATTTTTCGCTTCGCTACACGCTGATCGACGGCCAAGGCAACTTCGGCTCCGTTGACGGCGATTCGGCGGCCGCCATGCGCTACACCGAAGTCC
>CAZCJA010000012.1:0-39263 GCA_964499015.1 uncultured Elusimicrobia bacterium | reverse complement strand
CACTTGGATATTTTGCGCCGCGCCTGCGCCCTGTTCGACCACGTCACCATCGCCGTCGCCGACTACACCTCCAAATCCCCGCTTCTGCCGCTGCACGAACGATTGGCGTTGGTTAAAGAAGTGGTCAAGAAAGAAAAATTCAAATGCCCTGTTTCGGTGGAAACATTTCGCGGACTTTTAGTCCATTTCGCCAAGAAAAAAAAGGCCTGCGCCGTGGTTCGCGGACTGCGCGCCATTTCCGATTTCGAATACGAATTCCAGATGGCTTTGATGAACCGCCATCAGGATGAAAATATTGAAACCGTCTTTTTCATGCCCGACGAGAAATATGTTTATCTATCGTCGTCCATGGTCAAACAGATCACCCATCTGGGAGGGGACTTGACCGCTTTCCTGCCGCCTGCCACAATCAAAACCCTCAAAAGTAAATTTCGCATCTAAATCTAGATTCTCTCTTGACATCAAATCGTATTCGGGATAGATTTCTTTCGTGCACGGATTCAGCCCTTTTTGGTCAAATTTACGCCCCAAAAACACCGGGACCTTGCCGAAAATTGCCTTCTCGGACTCCGGGGATCCCCGCATCATTGAAGCCACCAAACAAATCGCCGCGGCAAAAATAGCCGAACCCGTTTTAATTCAAGAAAAAACACCCCAAAAAGACCGCGCACGCTTGGCCGCCCTGCTTTTGGAAAAACAGAAAAGAAACAACCTGACCATGGACGATGTTATGAAGCAGCTGGACGATCCGCTCTATCAGGGCATTGGCTATCTTTTGGCGGGGGATGTGGATGGCCTGATCGCCGGCTCCACACGCCCGACTGCGGACGTGGTGAAGGCCGCGATCCAGTGCATCGGCGTTGGCTCAACCGAACGTTTTATCGCCGGCCATTTTCTGATTGAAACAGAATCCAGAACCTCGGCTGACAAAACACCGATTTTATTCGCCGACTGCGCGGTCATGCCGGAACCGTCTGTGCGCGCGCTCGCCGCGGTCGCCGTTGGCGCGGCGCATTCGTACCAGTTTTTTACTGGTAAGCTCGCGCGGATCGCCCTTTTATCCTTTTCCACGCGCGGCAGCGCCGCTCATCCCTTGGTCGACCGCGTTAAAGAAGCGGTGCAGATCATCCGCAAACACGACCCGTCTTTGCTCGTCGATGGCGACCTGCAAGTCGACGCCGCGCTGGACCCGGACGTGGCCTTGATCAAAAAGGCGACCGATTCGGATGTGGCGGGAAAAGCGAATGTTTTTGTTTTTCCAACCCTTGAAGCTGGGAATATCGGCTATAAACTAGTCCAACGGTTTGCCAATGCCCGTATTGCGGGGCCGCTGTTATGGGGTCTCGCCAAACCGGTAAGCGATTTGTCCCGCGGCTGCACGGTTCAAGAAGTCACCGATACCGCGGCGTGTGTTTCTACAATGATCGGGAAGACCGCCGCGGCGGTCAAGGCGGCTTAATGGCGATTCGGTATCTCAATACATCGCGCAAACGGCTCGGCGATTACCTCGTCGACCTCGGTTTTATTACCGAGGAACAACTGAATGCCGCCCTCAAAGAACAGAAAGAAAAAGGCGGCAAGCTGGGCAGCATCCTCATCCAGCTCGGCTATCTTTCTGAAGACATTCTTCTCGCCATTTTGGGCAAACAATCCGGCGTGTCGTACGTTTCTTTGCAGGAGTACGGAGAGATCCCGGAAGAAGCGATTAAAACAGTCCCCGAAACAATCGCCAAGAACCAGATGCTGATCCCGATCAAGAAAGAGGGAAATCTACTTACGATTGCGATCGCCGACCCGCTTAACGTTTTTGCAACCGACGATTTAAAACTTTTGACCGGATGCGATATTCGCATGGTGGTCGCTTCCGACAACGACATTAAAAACGCGCTCGAGAAATATTACTCGCCGAAGAAAAAGAAGAAAGCCAAAGGCACCGAATTTCAAGAAAACGTTGACGGTTTGGATCTCAGCCAGTATGACGGCCACTTCGATTTCGCCAAAGATTCCGTGTTCGATGTCGACGACGATGGTGAATCCGCGCCGGCGATTAAGCTGGTCAATTGGATCATGGCCGAAGCCGTCAACAAGGGCGCCAGCGACATTCATATTGAGCCCACCGAAGATAAAATTGTCATCCGCTTCCGCATCGACGGCGTTATGCACGAACAGACCAGTCCGCCGAAGAAAATTTTGCCGGCCTTGGTTTCACGCGTAAAAATTATGGGCAACATGGATATTTCCGAGCGCCGCCTGCCGCAGGACGGACGCACCAAAATCCACGTGCAGGAACGTGACCTTGATATCCGTATTTCTACGATTCCCGTGGTTTACGGCGAGAAAGTGGTTATGCGTCTTCTCGATCCCGAAGGGCTTCAATTGAATCTGGAGAAACTCGGTTTCGATGAAAAAGAAATGAGCATCTTTACCCGCAACATTGAAGCGCCCAACGGAATGATCCTGGTCACGGGCCCGACCGGTTCCGGTAAATCCACGACGCTTTATTCCGCCATTTCGATGCTGAACACTCCGGACCGCAATATCGTCACGATCGAAGACCCGGTCGAATATATTTTGAAAGGCATCAACCAAGTCCAGGCGAAACCCGATATCGGCCTCACCTTTGCCAGCGGTTTGCGCGCCTTCTTGCGCCAAGACCCCGACGTCATCCTCGTCGGCGAAATCCGTGACAAAGAAACCGGTGAAATCGCCGGCAACGCGGCGCTGACCGGTCACATGGTGCTGGCCACGCTCCATAC
Organism: uncultured Elusimicrobia bacterium; assembly: GCA_964499015.1. Taxonomy (GTDB): domain Bacteria; phylum Elusimicrobiota; class Elusimicrobia; order F11; family F11; genus CAZCJA01. Next base: position 36,507 of record CAZCJA010000012.1, on the reverse strand, counting down.
CAACGACGCGCCGAGCACCGTCATTCGTCTTTTAAATATGGGCATTGAGCCCGTGCTTATATCCGCCACTTTACGCATGATCGTCGCGCAGCGCCTGCTCCGCCGTGTATGTGTCCAATGCCGCCAACCGTATGAGGTGACCGTGGAAGAATTAATGGCCCTCGGTGTCACCATCCAGCTCGCCGCTTCGACCAAAGTCCGCCTCTTTAAAGGAGCTGGGTGTGAAGTGTGCGCCGGAACCGGCTACAAAGGCCGCGTCGGTATTTACGAGGTTTTGGAATTAAACGAAGAAATCCGCCAACTCGTTGTCAAGAAAGCGCCGCCTTACGAAATCCGTATGGCGGCCCAACGCTCGGGTCTCGAATCGCTCCGAGAAGTAGCGGTGAAAAAAGTATTTGCGGGTCTCACAACGATCGAAGAAGTGATACGCTGTACCACAACCGATTCCGAGGGAGCCTAAAAAATGATCAACATGAGCGATCTACTATTAATGATGGTGCAGAAACGCGCCTCAGACCTGCACATTACCTCGGGCACCTCACCCGTTCTGCGTATCGATGGTCACATTACGCCCACGCCGTTCGAAAAACTCACGCCGGATGTTTGCCAGCGCCTCATCTACTCCCTTTTGACCGACCAGCAGCGCCAGCAATTCGAAGCCAAAAACGAACTGGACCTTTCCTTTGGTATTAAAGGCGTCGGCCGCGTCCGCATGAACGTGTTTCGCCAACGTGGCAGCGTGGGAGCCGCCTTGCGTTCGATTCCATCGCAATTCATGACCTTTGAAGAACTCGGCTTGCCGGACGTGATTTATGAAGTGCTGAAATCGCCGCGCGGCCTTTTTCTCGTCACCGGCCCGACCGGTTCCGGCAAATCGACAACACTCGCTTCCATGATCGACCATTTGAACGAAACACGCGACGGCCACATCATCACGATAGAGGACCCGATCGAATACATCCATCAACACAAGAAGTGCATCGTCAACCAGCGCGAGATCGGTCAAGACACGGCTGGCTTCGCCCAAGCGCTCAAATACATTTTGCGGCAAGACCCGGACATCATTCTTATCGGCGAAATGCGCGACCTGGAGACGATCCAGGCGGCCATCACCATTGCGGAGACAGGACATTTGGTGTTTGCCACGCTCCACACCAACGACGCCTCCTCCACCATTAACCGTATCATTGACGCGTTCCCGTCCCATCAGCAAGCCCAAGTTCGCAGCCAGCTTTCATTCGTCATCCAAGGCGTTCTTTCACAGAGCCTCATGCCGCATATTTCCGGCACCGGGCGCGTTCTGGCGGTCGAAGTCATGATCGCCACACACGCCATCAAAAACCTGATCCGCGAAGGAAAAGGGGAACAGATGCCGATGCTGATACAAACGGGCGGAAAGTTCGGCATGCAAACGCTGAACCAATCGCTCGTGGATCTCGTCGTGAAGAAAAAACTTACGCAAAACGAAGCACTTGAGAATTCATTTGATCCGGATGAACTGAAAAAACTCATCGCGCAAAGGACCGCCACGGCGGCCCGGTAGTCAGGAGGACTAAGCAATGCCCGCTTTTGCCTATAAAGCCCGGATGCTCTCCGGCAGCACAACGGAGGGAACCATCGAAGCCGCCGATCAGCGGACGGCGATGGATGAGTTACGCAAACAAAAACTCATTCCGATCGAAGTTACCGAAACCTCCAAGGCCATCGGCGAAATTTTTGCCAGCATAAACCCGTTCAAGCCCTCCGTTAAATCCAAGGAACTCGTTTTATTCTCGCGACAGCTCTCAACGCTTGTATCCGCGGGCGTGCCGCTCGTCCAAGGCTTGTCAATCCTGGAAGAACAGGTCGAAAGCAAACTATTCAAATCCATTGTTCATCAAATTCGCGAAGACATTGAGGCCGGGCAATCCATCACCGACGCTTTGCGCAAGCATCCGGCGGCTTTCGAAGAACTTTATGTGTCGATGATTAAGGCCGGCGAAGTCGGCGGTATTTTGGACGTTATTTTGGAACGTCTGTCCGCTTATTTGGAAGCGGCAGAAGCCCTGAGAGGAAAAGTCAAAAGCGCGATGATGTATCCGTTGGTCGTTTGCTCAATTGCCGGCGCCGTCACCTTGTTCCTTATCATCGGCGTTATTCCAACGTTCAAAAGCATCTTCGAGGGATTTGGCGCCGAACTCCCGTTTGTCACACAGTTCATGATTGACTTGTCGGATTTTCTACGGAAATTTTTTATTGTCGTCATCGCCGCCCCTTTTGCGTTTTTCTGGGCGCTCAAACAATACGGAAAAACAGAGGGCGGTAAACGCAACATCGACGCGACGCTTCTCAAAGTCCCCGTGTTTGGCATGCTCTTAAGAAAGGTTGCGGTAGCCAAATTCACGCGCACGCTGGCCACTCTCATCAAATCCGGCGTGCCGATTCTCCAAGCTCTTGAAACCGTCGCTAAAACGGCCGGCAACAAAGTCATCGAAATAGCCGTCATGACATCGCGCGAATCCGTGAAAGAGGGCGAACGAATCGCCACACCGCTGCGTAAATCCGGCGTTTTCCCGCCGATGGTTATACAAATGATCGCTATTGGCGAAGAAACCGGTAATTTGGACGCGATGCTTGGGAAAATTGCCGACTTTTATGACCAAGAAGTAGATGCCGCGGTCAAAGGGCTTACCTCGATGATCGAGCCAATCATTATCGTTCTAATGGGTCTTGTGATCGGCTTTATCGTTATCGCCATGTTCCTTCCGATGTTTGAACTCGGAAATCTAGCCAGCAAAGGCTAAACAGAACTCGTGCCCTCCGTTTCACGCCGTTCACTGTGGCTCATCGCCTACGGTGCCCTTGCCGCTATTATGCTCTCCGCCTTCCTGCTCCAGTACCCACTTCCCGATGCGGGGGGGAAACTGCGTTCTGTGGCCGGGCTTCTTTTTATCTTTATCGGCGCTCACGGCGTCGGCTCATTTCTCTTTAAAACCACGAAGCTCGCTACCGACGCACTTTGGAGAGCGGTGTTTTCGATGGCCTTGGGCTTGGGCACACTTTCACTGGGCACGCTCTTTTTAGGCTGGCTTCCGATCGGCACTCTTGCCGGCCGCTTAACTCTTCTTCAAGTTTTATGGGGATTTCCCTTCCTTTATGGGCTGCGTCAGATGCGCCACGCGCTCAAAGTTAGAGTGAGCACAATCTCGTTTTACAGCGCCATTGCTTTGACGTTAACAACCGCCGGCGGAGCCATATGCTGTTTAAGTGCATTCTCGCCAATCACGTATTACGATTCGCTGGTCTATCATTTGGCGCTTCCCTCCTATTATTTAACCGCAGGACGCGTGGCTCCGGCGCCGTTCAATCTCTATTCGTTCTTTCCGGCGAACACCGAAATGCTTTACCTTTTTGTTCTGGCCCGTTTTTCAGAACCGGAAATGGTCATAAATCTAATCACCTTTGGTTTTTCCGGTCTGACGGCCGCAGCGTTGTTTGGCTGGCTGCGTTCCGAAACTGATGAAAAAACGGGCTGGACGGGCATCGCCTTATTCATGACAATGCCCGCCGTCCTCCTTCTCTCCATCGGTGGTTACGTGGAGATCCCGCTGGCGTTCTACTCGCTATTGGCGTTAAAGTCATTTACCAACTATCTGGACACTCGCGACAAACTCTGGCTGTTCGCAAGCGGGTTGTTCAGCGGTTTTGCTTGTGCGACAAAATACACGGGCGCGATCACTCCGATCTTTTTGACGCTTTATCTTCTCTGGCTTATCATGGGGCGAAAAGGAACGACGGTTAAACAAGGCGTTGTTTTTTGCGCTGCTGTTCTAATTCCATTCGCGCCGTGGCTGGTGCGAAACGCGGCATCGATAGGCAATCCGTTTTTTCCGTTCTTCTACAAATATCTGGGAGGAAATGTCGGCTGGACGCAGGAAAGCGCCGGCGCTTATTTCGAAATGCTCACCGAGTATGGAGCGAAGAGCTCCATCTTCTTTGAACTGTTGGCATCGCCGTTTAAAATCGCCTTAAATTCAATCTCATTCGGCGGCGGATTCGACGTGGTCGGGGATTTTGGCTGGCTGATTTTTATCTTAGCCGCTCCAGCCGGCATTGTTTTAACCTGGAAATCAACGCGGTGGCGCTGGCTGGGCGTTTACCTCATTTTTCATTTCTCATTTTGGTTCCTCACCAAACCCGTATTACGTTTTCTCGTCGGTGTTCTACCCATCGCCGCGCTGTTCAGCGCCATTGCGATCAGAGATCTACTTAAGGACCGACAAGTCGCCGTGCGCACGACAACGTCCATTTTCCTGGGTATTATTTTACTCTCCAATTTTTTCATGTATTTTTTCATCGCTGGCGTGTTTAAACCTTTTGAGGTGGCCGTTGGAGACGTCGATCGTGAAACTTTTTTACGCCGTCGACTCTCTTTTTATCCGTCTTATGAGTTTCTAAACGCTCTTCCCACTGAAAAAACGCGCGTGCTACTCATCGGAGAACAACGCACTTATCATTTGCGCGTACCTTACATTAGCGCTTCGATCTTTGCGCCTTCTCCGCTCGCCAATGCCTGCAATCAAAAGGAGGGAACATCTCCTTTAAACGCTGAAATTCTAAACAGAGGCATCACACATATCCTTTTGCACACGGGAGAAGTGGAACGATTGGGTGGACTTCGAAAATTCGGTTTTTCCGACGAAGGACAAGCTGTTTTAATCAACTTCTTAAGCACGAAATGCCGCTTGATTTACGAGCAAAACCGCGTTCTTGTCTATGCAATCCCCTCGACGAATCCGACGTGATTTCTCGATACGAAATTAGCAACATATTCCTTGACACCAAATCCTCGTGCCATTATACTTCGAGAGTCATCTTTATATATTCAAGGAGGCCTCTTTCATGAGCCTAAAAAAATTAAGCAAAAAAGGGTTCACCCTGATCGAACTAATGATCGTTGTGGCCATTATCGGTATCTTGGCGGCCATCGCGGTTCCGAAGTTCGCTGACATGGTAACCAAGTCAAAGGAAGCCAGCGTGAAAGGCTCCCTGGGTGCCGTCCGCAGCGCCGTCAGCATCTATTACGGCGATATGGAAGGCGAATTCCCTGGAAACCTTTTCGAGAGCTTGGTGTTTGCCGACAAATACATGTCCTCCGCGCAAGGGTTAGGTAACTTTACTGTGCCGAAAAACGGCACCGGTAACCCTGGCCACTCCTCGTCAAATACGACTGCTGCTGGTGTCAGACAATCCGCCACCGGAACCGCCGCAGACGATAGCACCGCGATCCAGTACTACAATACCGGTGCACGTTCGGGCGAAGTCTACGTCAACTGCACGCACAGGGACACCAAGAGCAGCATCTGGACTGCCTACTAATCGACGCAATTAATTAACTCAGAAAGGCATCCGCCATACACATTGGCGGGTGCCTTTCTTTTTTATGGAACCATTAACTCTTTTTTTTATCACGCTTCTGGGGCTGGAGTTCGGCAGTTTTGCCAATGTTTGCATCTACCGTTGGCCGCGAAACTCATCCATCCTTCATCCGCGTCGCTCACACTGCACGTGGTGCCGCAAAGAAATTGCTTGGCATGACAATATCCCTGTCTTAAGTTTCCTTTTTTTAAAAGGCCGCTGCCGACATTGTACCGGCGTGATCTCACTGCGTTATCCGCTTGTGGAATTACTGATGCCCTTTTTGTGGCTCGCCGTTATCATCCCATTTCAATCTTTTTTTGCCGGTCAAAAACTTTTTACCCTTCTCATCTGCTACACGCTCTTCATCGTTATTGTCACCACTTTTGCCGACCTCGACTGGAAAATTATCCCCAATGAGGCGACGTATTCTTTGGCTGTTGCCGCGCTGGCGTTATCGCCATTCAATCCACTGCTGGGTGGCGAGACAGGGGCAGGACGCCTGCTTCAGGGTTTGTACGGAGGGTTGACCGGTGCGGGCTTGCTCTTACTGGTGTCCTTTGTCGGGCGGTATTTATTTAAACGAGAAGCGATGGGCGGGGGGGATATCAAGCTTCTAGGGGCGCTGGGAATTGTGCTCGGAGTTGAAGGCGTTTTGACGAGTTTTTTTATCGCTTCTATCGTCGGAGGATTGTTTGTTACTCCGCTTTTGCTGATCGGCAAACTTAAGCGTCATTCGTACCTGCCTTTTGGCCCTTTTCTCAACATAGGCGCCCTGGGCGTCCTTTTTTTTCTTCTCAAAAAAATAGCATAAGCCCTTGACAATAGACTGGAGTGAAAATAGACTTCTGAATGAATTGACGCGACGATTTTTACATCAACGCCGAGTGAACGTTGATCCGCTTACATTTGGATCTCACGAGGCGTTTTTTTATGGGGTTTCATGAAACTGGACGCGCTTAAAAACATCAAGCTTCCTTCTCTGAAATTCTTGCGCTCGCGCGAGATGATTGGAATTGATTTGGGATCGACCGCCGTCAAAATGGTGCAGATTAGCGGCCGCAAAATCGTTCGTTGGCATTTCGAAGAACTCAGTGCCAAAGATGCTTCCCCCGAAGTCCCGATGGCGGAACGTGGCCCCATATATGCGCAAATCATCGCTAACTTCCTTGCCGCGGGGAAAAAGAAGCCCAAAACAGCCGCCGTCTCCGTCAGCGGCAATTCGGTCATTGTACGCTACGTTAAGTTGCCCAAGCTAACCCACGCCGAACTAGAGAAAACCATCCAATTTGAAGCTGAGCCGTACATTCCTTTTGCCATTCCAGAAGTGAATATCGGTTTCCATATTTTAGGCGATGTCGTGGAGGACGGTCAGCCGAAAATGGAGACCGTCCTTGTCGCGGCCAAAAAAGATTTGATCGATCAACGGTTGAACGTCATCACCGGGGCCGGGCTTCGCCCTGTGATCGTGGACGTAGACGCCTTCTGCCTTGAAAGCGCCTACGGCTCAACATACCCGCCCGGCCAGGAACAGGAAACCGTGCTCTTGATCAACATTGGCGCCAATGTGACGACGATGATTATCATGGAAAATGGCTTGTCGCGCGTCGTGCGCGACGTTTTTATCGCGGGGAACACCATTAATAAATCCTTGCAACGAATTTTTGACTGTTCGTTTGAAGAAGCGGAAGCTCTCAAGAAGAAAGGCCAGATATTGGTTACTCCGGATGAAAAAGAAGCGACTCTCGCCCAGGATGACCAAGACGCTCTGCAGGTTTCGAACACCATCGTAACCGTAATGAAAGACCTGGTCGCAGAAATTCAACGTTCCCTCGACTTTTTCTTGTCCCAAAATCCGGAACGACAGGTAAACCGTATTTTATTGTGCGGTGGGTCGTCGAAGATAACGGGCATCGATCGCTATTTTTCACAGGAACTGCGCCTAAATGTCGAACGGTATGATCCGTTTGCCGGCTTCTTGGGCGACGACCTTCCTGACCCCGATTTACGCCAGGCGTTCGCTGTCGCTGTCGGCTTGGCGTGCCGCAGTGAAGGGGACACCGAATGATTCGGATTAACCTTCTTCCGCCTGAATACGAAGCCGCACAACGAAAAAAAGAGCAGCAAGTTATTTTCGGCGGAGCGGGCGCCGTTGTTTGCACGATTTTAGTGTTGTTTTGGGTTGCACAAAAAACCCGCGCTGCGTCTCTCGCTGAGGAAGTGACGAAAGCTGAAGCTCAGCTGCGCGAATATCAGGCGACGATTGCGCAAATCGAGCAGATTGAACGCGATAAGGGGCGTTTAACGCAAAAGCGAAATGTTATCCGCGAGCTGAACCGCAGCCGTCTCATCTATCCCGTTTTCTTCGAAGACTTTCTGCCCATCGTTCCAGCTGACGTATGGATCACAAGCTTGAATTTCAATGAGCAGGGCGAGCAGATCCAGATCGACATGAACTGCAGCGCCACATCGAATTTCGCCTTGGCCACATGGTTGACAAACCTGCAGCAGTCGACTCACTTTTCAAACGTCGACCTGGGCGCCATCAGCTATTCCAAATCGGAATCACAACCGTCAATTTTGACGTTTACACTAAAATGTTCCTATCGTCACCAAGGGCCATTCCCGCTCGCGGAGTATTATTGAGCCATGGGTAAATTAACCAAACAACAACAGACGCTAATCGCCGCAGCGGTGGGATTTGTTTTCGTGCTCTACGCCTATTTCACATACTTATTGAACCCGACTCTCGCCGACATCAAAGCAAAACAAAACCGGCTGGGTGACTTAACGCAGCAAATTGAAAACGCCGAGCGTCAGGCGCGTCGCCTGCCTGCGCTCATGGCAGAAAAGGAAGCGCTCGAGAAAGAACTGGTTTCCCTGGAAAAGCAACTTCCGCGTGATCAAGATAAACCCAACATCATTCGTGCGCTCACGCGCGAAGCCATTCAAGAGAATATAGAGTTTGAACGTCTTACTCCCAAGCCGGTCGAAACCCGTGATTTCTTCCAAGTTATTCCGTTTGACGTTGTTTTTCTAGGCAATCTGCAATCATTTGCAAGGTTCCTTGCCTCTCTTGGTCAGCAAGATCGTATTTTCCAAGCTCAAAACATTAAATTAGCTCCCCGCGGAAATGCCGCGGATGGTGGCGGCATGGTTCCATTATCTATCACACTGGCGATCCAAACTTATGCGTATTCAGGCAATTAAAATTAACAACATCTTTTTGCTGAGCCTTTTATCGGCGGGGCTTTTTATGTCCTGCGGGAAAAAAGAGACACCACCGCCGCCGCCTCCACCGCCCGCAATTAAAGTGCCAGAGCCGGTGGTCGAGCAGCCCAAAGAAAAGCCGGTTTATGTTTACTCCGGCGACCGCTTCCGCGATCCGTTCACACCGGCCGGGACTGCATCCAGCTACCAGCCGGACGCGGTTTTTGACCCGCAGCGTGCGGCGATTAAAGGCATCATTTTCGGAACAAAAATGCAGTCCGCCGTCCTAATTGTGGGTGGCACAGGAACTTATTTTGTCCGTGCGGGGAAAATTTACGACATCATGGGAAAAAATGTGGAAGGCTACTCCGCAAAAGTATTTAAAGACAAGGTCTCCATCACAGGTGAGGGAGATACCGTCTACGAACTAAAACTGCAAAACCCTGAGGAGGGAAAATCGTTATGAAAAATTTAATCCGCCCGATATTGGTTGCCTTCTATCTTTTGCAGTTGGCGGCGCCTCCACTCTGGAGCGAACCGATGGACGAATCGTCCATCCCGCGCCTGACTGACGTGCGCGCGGAAGGAGATCAGATTGTCCTCGAAATGACCCAGCTGCTTCCATATAAAACGACCACGCTTTCCTCACCGTGGCGTCTGATTATTGAAATTCCCGGCGCACTCTACAGAGCGGGATTCAGCAAAAAAAACCTGGATTTGCCGCTCGTCCGCCGCGTGCGCGGTTATCAATTTAAAGAAACGCCGCTTGTTTCGCGCGTCGTGCTCGATTTAAATGCTCCAGTGGACTTCAAAGCCGACGTGTCAGGCTCAAATATTATCCTTACCATGAAAAAGAATGAGTTGCTCGATGACATGGGCACTGCCGCCGCCGATCCGGAAGCAACCACCGCTGCGCCAAAACAAGCCGCCGAAGCCAAACCGAAATCCAATTTACCTAAGCGCGCCAAAGACCTGCTGGGCTCCCTGCCCAAAGAAGTCGTGACCCTGGATTTTGAGGGCGCCGACATTCGTGACGTCATTCGGTTGATGTCCGAGACCAGCAACATCAATATTATTTACGGACCGGAAGTAAGCGGACTAATTTCCATACACTTGCGCAAGGTGCCGTTTGACGAAGCGTTCGGAACAATCATGAATTTGAAAGGTCTTGTCGCCACGCAGCTGGGAGAAAACATTTTGCGAGTGACCACGCCAGACGTTTTGCAGCGCGAGCAATCCAAAGCTGTTGTTTTTACCAAGAGCATACCTGTCAACTATTTGAAAGCAGATGACATGCAAAAGCATGTGCAGGCCGTTATGAACTCCTCCGGCCGCAAAGGCACAATCACTGTGGTTCAGGAAACGAACAGCATTGTGGTTACCGATTCGCAAGAAGGTATTGCACAAGCGGAGCGTCTTGTTTCCCAATTGGACAAAAAGCCGTCCCAAGTCATGATCGAAGCGCGCCTGGTTGAAATGAGAATCGATAACGGATTCGACATCGGCGTTCAATGGGAATTTTTTGATGAACGCACCTCTAATGGCAAGACAAACTTTATCGGCACATTAACCGAAGAAGAGCCGCGCATTATCGTTGGCCAAACCGCTGACGATGAAGACTTCGGTGTGTCTGGTCCGGGCAATGGAACCGGCGTTAGCTTGCCTGGACCGTCAGGCGCCGGCATTACCTTTGGCTTTATCGACAACAATTCAATCCTCACCGCGTCGCTGAACGCGTTAATCACGCAATCAAAAGCTAAAATTCTTTCGTCACCAAAGGTCGTCACGGTCAATGGTCAGCAGGCCAGAATCGAAGCCGTTCAGGATATTCCGTTCGAAACGGCAGTGGTATCAGCTAACGGCGCGGTAACTCGTTCATTCCAATTGGTCAGTGCCGGTATCATTTTAACCGTAACGCCGACCATTAATGCGGAAGACCGCATCACCTTGCGCGTCGCTCCGGAATCGAGCTTCCCGACTGACGACTCCACTCCAGCCGGCCCCGTTATCAGCACGCGCAAAGCACAGACGACGGTCTCCATTAAAGACGGCGAAACCCTCGTCATCGGCGGCTTGATCAGCGATACTGACAGCAAAGGCGTTTCGAAAGTGCCTTTGTTGGGGGATATTCCGATTATCGGCGTTTTTTTCCGCAACACCACAACGCGTAAACAGCGCAACGAATTGCTGATCTTCGTAACGCCGCGAATTATCCGGGAATAACCATCGCTACACCGTCAAACCGGCATCGGCCTCCCGTAGCCGATTCTTCCGCCATTCCATCCGTCCTAATGGTTATTCAGACCTTCTATCCCACAATGGGAGGAGCGGAAAACCAGTGCCTGCTGATTTCAAAAGCGCTACGGGAACGCGGAGTAACCGCTAGCGTCCTAACCGAAAGATGGCTCCCCTCTGCCGCAAAAGAAATCGTTGAAGGAATACCTGTGCGTCGTCTCGGCCGGGGAGGGCCACGCCTTTTTCATTCGATTTTTTTCATGCTTTCCACGTTCCTTTATCTTATACGGCATTCAAAAACGTACGATATTATTCACGTCCATTTAGCCGCTTCACATGCGATCGCTGCCGCTTTTGCGGGAAAACTTCTCAATAAGAAGGTTCTCGTTTTGATCGGCGGAGGCAATATGGTGGGGGAAATAGCCCAGTCCCGTGCGCGATTTTTCGGCCGCTTGAAACTCCGGGCGCTCGGAATTTTAAAACCACACTTCATTATTTTGAACCGTGATCAAAAAGTGGAATTGAAAGATTACGGACTGGACAAGGCTCCCGTGACGCTTATTCCTAATGGCGTTGATGGCGGTACCTACTATCCCGTCTCTCCCGAGAAAAAAGCAACATTACGTGAAAAATTAGGCTGGAACGGTTTGGTATTCTTGTACACTGGACGTTTTAACGTCGATAAAATATCAATGCCGATCTTCAAGAACTTTCTTAAAGGCTGGTCGGAAGCGCTGGATAACAGAAAGGACGTTTTTCTCTACATGGTCGGAGAAGGACCGCTGGAAAAAGACTACCTCCAGGCCATTGAACAACAGGGCCTGAACGAATCCATTCGGATATTGCCCGCGCGTAAAAATGTGAGCGAACTTTACCAGGCCGCAGATATCTTCATTTTGCCCTCTCTCGCGGAGGGTTTGTCCAACTCGTTGCTTGAAGCGATGTCGTCATGGCTGCCCATTCTCGCGTCACGCACCCATGGGATAACGGACATTGTCCGGGAAAACACGCATGGCTATCTTTTCGACCCGCTTTCCGCCCAGGAAATAAAACAGGTGCTGAAAAAAGTTCTCGCCGATCCGCTGACGGTAAAAAAGATGGGAGAGAACTGCGGCGCTACTGCATTAAACTATTCGCTTAACAATACCGTCGAACTTTACATGACCATCTATGGCGAAAAAAATGTGGTTTCTTAATCGCTTGCCCTCGAAGAGGATTCTCTTCTTATTCATGCTGGCGCTTGGCGTGCGGGTTATTTTCATCCTTATAACGTCCAACCATAACACCGTATTGACGGACGATGCGGCCGGCTATCATTCCTCTGCTCTAAACCTTCTGGAAAAAGGGCAGTACATCAACGATTCAGGACTAAGAGCACATCGCGTACCGGCCTATCCCTTATTCTTGGCGATGATTTATTTATTTTTCGGTGTGAATATATTAGTTGTTCAACTTCTCCAGGCCGTTTTAAGCGCGCTGGCGTGCCTCTTCCTGTATCAAGCTGGCCGGCTTATTATTTCGGAAAACGCAGCCTTATCGGTCGGCCTTTTCGCCGCCCTTTATTTCGACATGTTTGAGGGAACCGTCCATGTGCTTACGGAGACCTTGTATATATTTCTAATCGCTCTATTCTTCTTTCTCCTGTTCCGAAAAAGCGCCCGCTTTTGGCGCTACAGCCTGCTTGGACTTACGGCCGGCGCCTTAGGTTTAACAAGGCCGGAAGGCCTGTTGTGGGGCATCCTTGGCGGCTTGTACATGATTATTACGGAGGGAAGGAAGTCAATAATTTACGCTGTCGTTTTTTTGTCCTTATCCGGCGCATGGGTCGTACGTAATTATCTCGTCTTTGACCGAATCATTATCGGAACCACCTTAAGCGGAGCAAGCCTTTACTATGGAATTCAGCGTCCGCTGGTAGAGTTGGGCAAAGCGCCGAGCGATACGTTGTATACGGACATCCAGGATGAAATCGAACGCAACGAATATTTCAATAAAAAAGCCAAAGAGGTCTATCGCGATACGTCACTAAAGACAAAGCTCAGCGTTTGGGTGTACGGTCTTGGCGTAATGTTCTATCCGTTCCGCCCAGCCTTCGACGTTACCATGATTTTTCTTTTGCCCCTATGGCTATACGGTGCGTATGGCATTTGCCGAAGCAAAGACCGCGCGGGCCTTTTGTTACTTGGATATGTAGCCGGCTCCATGGCTTTGTACTGCGTAGTAGGCGGCGTCGCAGCGCGGTATCGCCAGCCTATCGCTCCAGGAATCATTTTATTGGCGGCGTTTGGAGTCTCTTATCTGTGGGAAAAATGGACGCGACCGGTTTTCCAGGTCACGGTGCTTTCTTGGATGGGGATGAATTTATTGATCTGGCCGTTCGCCAGTCGGCTCCGTGATATCGCCCTCGCGGTCAAGCACCACCTATGGTCTTAAACAACATCGACCATTGTTCGTACGCCTTTTTCGCGGAGAACCGTTCCTGAATTTCCAGCGCCTTTTCAGCCAATCGCTTCCTTTTCTCATCGTCCGCTAAAAGTACCGAAATCGCCGCCGCAAGAGCGTCTGCATCATCAGCCGGCACGAGTATCCCGTCAACATCGTCCCGGACAATCGCTGCGGCCCCCGCCGTTGCAGCAGAAATCACCGGCAATCCTGCCGCCATCGCCTCGCACAACGCGTTCGGAAACCCATCCACGCGCGATGGACAAACAAAAAGATCAGCTTGATCTAAAAAAGATGCTGGATTTTCGTTCTGTCCAAGAAATTGAACCACAGCGCTCAAGCCGAGTGAGTCACGCAAAACTTCCAACGAAGCCCGGTCTTTACCATCTCCAACAATGTAACACATCCACTGAGGAAATCGCTTATGGACACTAACGATTGCACGGAGAAGTACGTCGTAACCTTTAATCCAATCCAAACGGCCGACGGAAACAATGGCCGGACGGCGCAGTGGGAACTTAATGGGTTCCTTTTTTGTCAGTGGCGCGACCGGATTATGAATGACGGCCGTTTTTCGGCTGATCGCGGCGCTAAAATAGTTCTTGGCTTCTTCGGTTTGAACGACGAGGGCACTGGCAAAAGGATAAGCGAGCGAACGCAGCAGCCGCCAAAGCGTTTCCTTGGGATTCGCGCGGGGGTCGCTGCGTTCCGCTGCTATAACGGGGATACCAGTACCCATAAGAGCGAAGACCGTGGTGATGTTTGTCCGGTCCAAAAATGAAATCACGTAATCGGGCCGGCTTTCGCACACAAGATCGCGAAGTACGCGAATCCGCCGAAAATTGGCCATAAACGCGCTAAAAAAATTCGAGGAGTCGCCAGCGATGTCCATTGATTGATGAACGATCTGCGGGTTAAGCGAAAAAAAGGGGGGAACGCGTCCGTTATCCCAGGTCAAAATTGTAACGGCGTGGCCGTCATCTACCCAAACGTTAGCCAAATTTGCCGCCACGCGCTCAGCCCCGCCGACGGCGAGCGAGGGGATCGTCAAAATCAGTTTTAAACGTTTCATTCTTTTAAAGATCGCAGCGGATTGTTAATTTTCCCCGTAAGAATAAGCCCGCCTAAGTATAAACCAGCTCCAATCGGAGCGCCGATCAAAAGCGGCAGAAAATGGCCAGACAAAAAAGACGTCGATAGTTTCGTTACGATTGCCGCAATAGCAGCCCAGCAACCTATCTGCAGAAAATGGCTGGCAAATTTTGCGTCAATACGGATGCCGAGCTTGAATCGGAAAAACAAAAACTGCCAGACCAACGATAAGTTGAAATAAAAAACGTAACTTAAAGCGATGCCCATCAGACCGTAAAGCTTGAACAAAAAAGCCGTCAGGCTAACGTATAGAGCGCTCTCGACAACCCCCGCTATCGCCACTAACCGCGTATAGCCAAAAATATAAAACACTTTATTTGTGATGTTGCCCAACCCCATCCCCACGAGCGAAAACAAATAAATTTGGAGTAGGTTTGAGACAATCAAACTGTCTTGGGGAGAAAATTTTCCTTTTTCAAAAATAAATTTCACAAACGGTAGGGAGAAAATAAGACCGAAGGCAATAAGAGGCGCGATCAGGAGCCACATGTAGCGCAATGAGGAAAAAAACGACCGGCTAAAATCGGATTTATCATCGCCGAAGTAATTATTGGCCATCTTGGGAAAAGCAATCGTCGGGATTCCGGTCGAGACAAGGATCGTAAAGCCCAAGAATAACTTCGAAGAATAATTCAGATACGACAGCGACCCGGCCTGCAGCTCTGACGCATAGTGACGTTCAACCATCGGTATAAGGCGGGAAAACACGTTCAATAATATAAACGGCAGTAAGCCGACAAAGAAAGCCTGAACTCCTTTGTTCTTCAAAAAGGAGGAGGGAAACTGGATCTTTAAACTTGGCATGACCAGCCATAACAACGCAACCTGGACGAAGATACTGGCGACATAACCGAACGCAATGCCGAAAACGCCCAGGTTCTTAATCGAAAAGGTAATGATGGCGAGATTGGCGACGGCCCCGATGACGACGCTTAAGCCCTGCAGGATAAAACGCTGTTTGGCCTGACAAATCGACGTTTGCACGTTGATTAAAAGGCTTCCGATCAGTGCCGGCCATATGATCAGACTAAGTTTGTGCGAGAGATCTGCGCTGGTGGGAGAAAGCCCGGGCGTCACGAGTCCCAGAATTTCGTCCGCAAACACGATCCCTAAAACAACCATCAGCGCGACCGCGCTCAAGAAAATAAAAATAACGCCGGAAACCAGTTCTTCAACGTCCTCTAAGTTGAATTTGCTTAGATAATTTATATAGATCGGCAAGAAAAGATAGGTAATCGGGTTAAACAAGACGGATGAAATATATTGGGCGGGGCTCATTGCAGCCGTGTAGGCGTCGATTTCACCGCCCGCGCCAAACTGCTTCGCAATCACGGAATGGGTAATGATACCAACAAGCTGGGCCAAAATAGAAAGGACGATGATCGGCAGTGCTTTCGACAAATCGCCTCGGGAGAAAATCGGGGAAATTTTCATATTAGATATTCAACGCTTTTTTCAAATGCTCGTATGAATGGATCAAGGTGTATTTTTCACGCACCGTCTTGAGGCCTTCGGTGGCTATTTTTTTACGCATCGAATGATCGCGTATCAACATGCCTATTTTCTCGGTCCAATCATTATTGCCTTCGGCCAAGAGGCCGTTAACTTCATTCGTAATTAAGTCCGGGCAATCGCCGATTGGCGAAGCAACCACTGCCGCCTCGCCGCTCATGTAGATCAAAGCCTTGAGTATTCCGCGGGCCAGAGAATTCTCCACATCCATAAGCGGGAAAAGGCCGATGTCCATTTTTAGGACTTCGTCGACCATTGTTCGCGAGTCGTATTGCGCGACGGTTGAATGGTTGACGTTCTCAAAACGTGGCAATAGAGAAGAATCATAACCAACGCCGACGATATGCAAATGAATATTTTTGTGCGCCTTAAAGACGTCCTCAAGCGCTTCCCATATGAGGAACAAATTGAACAGCGTGGACGGACTTCCGATCCAGCCCAGGGTAATTTTCCCGTTTGAATCCGATGGCTTCTTGATCGGCCGATGTACATCGAAGCTCTCGACCTGCGAAGCGGAGGGATAAAGATAGCCGTGCTTATTAAAAGAGCTGGAATAGGACAGCACGTATGAATTATCGCAGGTGACCGCGTCAACCATGGAAAGAATGGACTGAAGATTCTTTTCTTTTGGTGAGTTGCGGGGAAGCCACATGGCGTCGGCGATATCGTAAACCAGTCTTGCTTTCGATCGGCGTCGTAATTGCGCCACAAAAGCGGACGACTCGACTTTGATCAGATGAATAACGTCGTAACGCCCGGCGATGTAAAAAATCCAACGTTCTTTGGCCCACGTGACCAACGGCGAAAAAATCTTCGTAATCAGACGGCCGGGTATTGAACGCAGAAAAAAGCCGATAATTCTGGCATGTCCCGTAACGTGAGTAGTAAACAGCCCCGGTATACGTCCCGCATAGTCCGCCTGCACTCCGTCTTTGGCAAACAACGGTTTAAAGATCCGGCCCCGCACGACATCCTGAGGGGACTTGCCGCTGGACTCCTGAATCGTCAGAACGCGCTTCATGAATGACGGATGCGCAAAAGGTTAAGTGTGTCGGCGACGCCCTTGGCCAAATTTCCGCAAAAACGAAACCCCAGGCGTTTGATTTTTGAAGACGGGACATCATAAGAAAGGGTGTTCATGATTTTTGATGATACGAGCTTTATTTTTAACGCGCCCATGTTTTTGCGGATGGTTTTTACGATCTCGGCGACGGTGAAATTGTCGGTCACGACGTTAAAGACGCGGCCTTCATAACTTTTTTTCTTGAGAAAAAAAGAGATGGCCCCGACCGCGTCGCGAACATCCAAATACGGCCGCCGCTGTTCCAAAGCTGTCTTCCAAACCGTCAGTGGTTGTCCGTGAGCGGCCTGCCAGCAAAAACGGTTCACTGCCGTGTGAAAACGCATGCCGACGGACGGGCCGAAAATAGTGCCGAAACGTAAAATAGTGAAACGCAATCCTCGCTTTGTAAGCGAATGCAGATGCAGTTCCGAGCGACGTTTCGTATCCGCGTATGGACTCTGCGGCTTTAAACGGGAGTAGGGAAGGTCTTCCGACATCACCTTGTCCTCCGAACCGTAAACACTGGTGGTGGAGGGGAAAACAAGCGGAACATCGTTCTTTAAACACGCGGCGGCGACCCGTTGAGTGCCCCGATAATTCACCTCCGAAACGATTTTTTGTTTTAAGAAACTGCCTTCTGGTTCCGCCATCGCCGCCAAATGAACGACGGCGTCCGCGCCCTTAAACAGATGGTGCAAATCCGCGGTCAAAATATCCGCTTCTACAAATGTGTAACGGCCGCTTTTGGGCAGAAAAAATAGGGAACAATATCTCTGGGTGGCCAAATTATCAATGAGGACAATTGAGAGGTTTTTAAACTGCGTGGGCAGTTCGCGCAGCAACAGAGAACCGATGTGGCCGAGAGCACCGGTAATGACGATCCTCATATGTACGCCGCGCGCCGCGAGGATAAAAAACGCTGTGTCTCAGCGAGCCCATCATCTAAGCTCCACACCGGCTTCCAACCTAGTCGATGCTTTATTTTGGCATTGGAGATCACGGCGTCGCCGATCTCAATGGCCTTGCGATGCTTCGGCCAGCGGACTTTTTGGACTTTTCCACTTCTAAAATTGGTCACAATCGATTTGGCGATATCAATGATTTTCACTTGATGATCACCGCTGGCGAAAAAAACGTCACCGTTGGCCCTATTGTTTATCGCGGCCATAACCAGCGCGTTCGCGGCGTCCTTCACGTAGACGATATTGCGCAATTGTTGTCCCGAACCATAGACGGTCAGATTTTTCCCTTGGAGAGCAAGACCCATAAAGTAATTAATGAATCCAAACTCGCTACTTCTGATATTGGAACGAGGCCCGTAGACATTGGGCAACCGGATCGATGTCGCGGGGATCTTGTACACATTGGAATAAATCATCACGTATTTCTCAGCGACGGTCTTGTTGGCCGAATAAATGTCCATAGGAAACTCGGAATGATCTTCCGTCACGGGAGATGTTTTCATCCTGCCGATCTGTGTCGTTGTGCCGACATGGACGATCTTCGCCCCCGCATTATAGTGCCGTACCGCTTCAAGCAAATTGATCGTGCCCGCTCCATTCACTTCCAAATCCAACCACGGTTCGCGCATCGACATCGGATGAGAAGTGTGCGCCGCGCAATTAAAAATAAGGCTTTTCTTCTTCACAGCCTTGCACAAACCGTCAAAGTTACGCGTGTCGTTCAACAACACGTTCACATCATCGGCTATTTCGCGAATATTTTCCCGGTTGCCGCCCGAACGCGGTTCTAAGCAGTCGTAAATCGTCACACGCGCACCCAATTCACAACAAAGCTGCGCGAGATTGCTCCCGACGAAGCCGAGGCCGCCCGTTATTAAAACGTCTTCACCTTTAAGGTTGGGTAGTTTCATGGTTTTGGACACAAAGCCTCCGCTGTCAGGGCAAGTCCTGTCTGCAAATCTGTTTTCGGGTTCCAACGCGTCGCTTTACGAAAGCGCGTAGAATCAGCGACAAAGTTGCGTTTATTAATCGGTGACGATTGGGCCGGCGGGGGGACATGCTTCACAGCCGTGCGTCGGCCTTTCTTTTGAGCGACTGTTTTTGCGATCAAAGCCATCGTATCCGCGATCGAATGGCCTTGCCCGCTGCCGATGACAAAATAGCGGCCGTTTACGGCTGAGCCATTTTCGGCCGCAGCGATAAATGCCGACACAACGTCCTGCACATATATATAGTCACGAATTTCTTTACCGTCGCCATAAACGGTCAGCGTTTCGCCCTTAAGCGCTTTTACGATCATTTGGTTGATAACGCCGCGATTGGCCGAACTACTGCGCGGGCCCGGGCCATAAACGTTCGCCAAGCGCAGGGAAGCGCCGCGTGCAAAACCCTTGCGGCAATAATAAAGCAGCATGCGCTCCGCCATTAACTTGTGCAAATCATAAACCGTGATTGGCCGGTCTACCGGCGTTTCATTAACCGGCAATTTTACGGGCACCCCCATTTGCGTCACGGTTCCGGAATACAAAATTACCGGCCGTTTCTTCTGCGTACGGCACGATTCGAGCATTTGCAGCATTGGATAAACGTTGGCTTCGTAGTCCGCATCGGGATTTTGGTCGGCAAACGCCACATCGGTCTGCGCGGCAAAATGAAAGACGAAATCCATTTTAGCCAACGCCTTGTCCCATAAAGAGCGGTCCGTGTAGCGGGTCTTCTTTGAACGGCTCATCAGGGAGACTGAACACTCCAACGTGCTGAGCGCACGCTGGAGGTTCGCCGCCAAATACCCACTCGCGCCCGTTATTAAGATGTTTTTTCCTTTTATAGAAATCATAGGCGATAAATCCTCTCCTCAAACGAACCGACGACGGGATCGGCTGACTTCCACACCAAGCTCCAAGCAGGATTATAGGGGAAATTATCCAATCCAAGACGGTTCGCGGACCGCATGTTCGCATGCCCTTTCACGTAAAGCCAGCCTCGGCATTTTTGGTGGATAAGCTCGAAATATTTCCTGATCTGTCCGGCCGACATTTCGTCAAAAGAACTGACGTTAACGACCACATCAAAATAGTTATCGGGAAACTCCTCAAGCTGGAAAGGCAGATAAAATTTGGCGGCCGCCGTAGAGGCGAGCGACGCCGAGGGCGAAGCCAGCCAGCAGGGAATAACCTTGTCTTGGCCGAATAGCTGTAAAAGATAATTTTTGCAGACGGCCAACGCCGGCGGAATATCAAACACACTATACTTAAGGTGCGGGAATTTTTTTAAAAAAACATAAGCCAACCGACCATAGCCGGCGCCTATTTCAGCGACGCGCTCATTTTTGGTGAATGGGATATGCTCGGCCATATGATTTATTTCCAGTGCGCTTAGCGCCAAATCTTGGCTAATTCTTTTGCCGCGCAAAGAAACGGGCAATGGAGCTCCCAATTCCGGCTCTTCAATGGACGTCAAAATATCGAGACGGTCTTGCGATGCAGCGTATTGCCAGAGCAGGGCCAAATAAATGGAATAGGCCCAATGCGTCCGCCGCATGCTTGCAGGAACATTCTTTTGAAGAGTCTTCCCCGTGTCCGCGTCAATCGAATCCGACCAATGTGTCGAATTCCACATATTTTCATCCATTTTTAATTTAAAAATATTCGATGGAAAAAGGCCCTGGCGCAATAACAGCACCAACAAGCGAGATAATTTTTTGTCGCTGAATGAGCTCACGCCCCACTGACTGTATTCAAAATTAATCGTGCGCTTAAAATTCTCAAAGCCGTACGCATTAATCCATCCGATATGTTTCTCGCTTAAAGAGTCCCAGAATCTTCCAGGGCCATACAGTTCATTGGCTTGGCCTTGCGCAAGATGGCTGCGCATAGACGCAATATCGTTCAGCACCTGCGTATTGTGAGTGGGATTAATCATTGTCTCCATGGCTTACTTTTTCCGGCATGAGATGGACACGCGCGTGGTGCGGCCTACCCACGCAACCGGAAGAAGAATTTTATTAGGCAACCGACTGGCCAATGCGTGCACGGCGCGGTCTAGAATACCGCCCGCTCCATCCCCGATTTTCCATGCGGAACCGGTCTTAAAATCGTCCATCCAACACTGATAAGAGAAGTTTATGCTCTCAAAGTTTTTGTTCAAGAGTACACTCAGATCTTTTTTTTCAAAATAAACCAAATGCCTCGGAAAATCATACCCGGTCCAATACGCGCCGTACAAACGGTCATCAAGTGAGTGCCGAACAACGGTTGAAAACAAGAATTGTCCGCCCGTTTTTAATTTCCGGTTTATTCTTCTCACGACATCAAATGGATTAGACAGATGTTCCAACACCATGGATGCCAAAACAACATCCAACGAGTTATCGGGGTAGCGATCGATTACATCTTCCACAGCGCCGCATTCGACATCAAATCCCAATGTTCTGGCCTTGACCGCGGCTTTCGGCACCATTTCGATTCCATGAAGATCCGGCCAGCCAAGCCGGCGCAGCAAGTCCAGCTTAAAACCGTTTCCGCAGCCGATTTCAAGCAATGATCCGGCCGGAACGAACGAAGGAACAAGATCCACGCTGGCCGCATACGCTCGCCAAAAATCGAATATAGGGGATTGGCGCCATCCATGAGCTATGCCCATTTGGTCGGACAGGTGGCCGTAGCCCCGGTACCGTCGTAAAAACCGTACCATGCCTCGACTGATAACAATTCGGTTCTCATCTGCCGATTGATGGGGGCGATAGTCGCCCGGATACAGCGTCGTAAGATCTTGGGGTCGTGGGTTTTGGAACCAAAACGAGCAGCCACCGCATTGAGCAACGGAAAAAAGACCTGGCCGTGCGTGCAGATAATCTTTTCCTTTTAAAACCACGGTGGAATCCGTTGAGCCGCATTTTGGGCATGCGACAGAGATAAAGGCGGTGCTCATCGCTTAAAAAGAAAATTGCCGGCATTCGGTACGTACCCAAGGGCCTGCGCTTGCTCAACGCTGCCTAGCGGTTCGGCGTCGGATTTGTACATCAGTCGATAACCGCTGCGCGACATAATGTCGACAATTTCTGAGGCTTTAAAAAACCAAAAAGGAATGACCGATCCAGACACATTTTTCTGCGCGGTGGCAAACGTCACACCCGCAGAAAGGGGGAGACCGGCCAACAAGATAAATTCGGCTTTGTAAGCGGCCAGCGTCAGCAGCAAACCGGCGTAATCGTCGATATATTGCAGGGACGAACGGCTGTAAACAATATTGAAAACTGTGTTTGCCGCGGGCAGCGCATCGTGAAATGAAATGTGCGTGTCGGCAGCGAAGAGTTTTTTTCCTTCCGAACAGACACGGGCGGTTTCGATCACCTGGTATTCCAGCTGGGCGGGATTACTAAGCATGCGCATCAGCGGCGTGTAACCAAACCCAAGGTTGCCGCCAAAATCCAGAATTTTCACCGGAGAATTTTTGGACAACAGCGTCGCTGCCAATAAAGCCAGATGGCGCGCAGCATCATCCTCCACCGGGTTGAAAAAACGGCTCATGGATTGCGTCAGCCAGACATCGCCGTCAAAACCAGGACCAAGGGCTTGAACTTCGCTCAGGCTCTTATACACACCTTCCCAATTTGCCCCCGGTCGGGAGAAGAAACTGCTTAGGCGGCGAAGAAGCGCGCCCACTATCGGCCTTCAAAACGGCGAATGGCGCGTATCACCGCGTTAACAGCCCGCGGAGCCAGCTCGGGATAAATTGGCAAAGAAAGAATGCGGCTTTTCAAAAAATCCGTAACGGGAAGTTTTATAGCTCCGCCACGATACGCGGGCTGCTGATGCACGGGCATTGGGTAATGGATCAACGTTTCGATCCCTTTCTTGCGCAGGTACGCACGAAGCGCGTCACGGCGAGCGCTAAGAACGACAAACTGATGGTAAGCGTGGGTTGTTCCCTTGCGGGCGGCAGGCAAGACCAAATCGGCGCCGGCGAACCCTTCCTGATACCGCGCCGCAATGCGCGCCCGGGCCCGGTTATCGCGATCCAAATATTTCAACTTTACCCGCAGAATGGCCGCCTGCAGTTCATCCAACCGGCTGTTCATACCGTCAATGCGGCTGACATAACGCTCGATCCAGCCGTATTCGCGCAGTTGACGCAAGCGTTGCTCCAATCTTTTATCGTTGGTTACGACCATGCCGCCGTCGCCGATCGCGCTTAAGTTCTTGGTCGGATAAAAACTGAAGCAGCCCGCATTTCCAAGAGAGCCGACCCGTTTTTTGCCATAAGTGGCGCCATGCGCCTGCGCACAATCTTCAATGATTTTTATTCCGCCCGCTTTGGCCGCTTGGGAAATAGCCGCCATGTTCGCCGGTTGGCCATACAAATGAACAGGAATGATCGCTTTTGTTCTGGGAGTGATCGCGCGTTTCAGCAACGATGGGTCCATGGTGAAATCGCTCGGTGAAATGTCTAAAAAGACGGGCATAGCGCCCACGAGCTTTATGGCCGCAACGGTCGCCGCCGCGGTATGGGAAACGGTAATAACCTCATCCCCGCGGCCGACGCCGTACGCCTTTAAGGCCAGCACAAGAGCGTCGGTTCCGCTGGCGACGCCGACGGCAAACTTTACACCGATATAACGCGCGAACTCTTTTTCGAACGCGGCCACTTCGGGCCCCAACACGAAGCGACCATTCGACAACACGCGGCGCATGGCCGCGTCGATTTCTTTTTTATGCGCAACATACTGCGCGGCGGGGGAACAACACGTGATTGTCATACCTATCCGATTATCTTTACAGTGGGAACGTAAACGATGAATTTTCCACCGCGGCCAAGAAACTCTTTCTCTTTGCTTAGAATTTCATTGGCGTGGTTCCAGGCGAAAAGCAGCGCATAGTCGGGCGGGCTGTTCTTAAAAACATCGTAGGGGACAACGGGGACGTGGACACCGGGCGTGTATTTGCCTTGTTTTCCCGGCGTCGTGTCCGACACGAATTCAATCAGCTCCGGCCCAATACCGCAAAAATTCATTACCGTGGTGCTTTTCGAGGTCGCGCCGTAACCGGCGATCCGCTTTCCCTGCCCCCTTATGTCGCCGAGAATTTTTTTCAACGCCGTCTTGGAATCAAACACACGCGCGCTGAATTTTTTATACGTCTCGAGCGAACCTAAACCCAGCGCGTTCTCTTTACGAAGGAATTCGGCAACGACCGGCTTCACTGGGTGTTTGCCTTTCCGGGCGACCACATAGCGCATCGATCCGCCATGAGTATCTTGATGCTGTAGATCGATAATTTCCAGGCCATGGCGCGCAAAAATATTGGACAGCGAATGAACCGAAAAATAAAAAATGTGTTCGTCGTAAATCTGGTCGTAAGATGTTTTCTCGATGATGTCCGCCAGATAAGGTTCTTCAAAAATAAAGACGCCGTTGTCCTTCAACAGCACGTTGACGCCTTTGATCAGTCCGTGCAGATCGGGAATATGGCAAATCACGTTGGCGCCCAGTACCGCGTCCGCCAAGCCGTGTTTGGACTTGATTTGCGCGGCGGTCTCCTCGTTAAAAAATCCGCCGAATGTGTTGATCCCTTTCGAGATCGCCTCTTTGGCGACGTTTTCGGAGGGCTCAACACCCAGGTGTTTAATTTTCGCCTGAGCAAAATTCTGCAGAAGGATCCCGTCGTTGCTGCCGATTTCGACAACAAACGGTTTATCCTCGGACAAGTACGACGCGCGCACCATCCCAGCAAATTCCTTAAAATGCTCGGCCATGCGCACGGAGATGGAGGAGAAGTACGCGTAGTTGTCGTGAAAAAGTTTTTCCGGATCGACCCGGTTAATGAGCTGAACCATCGCGCACGACGTGCAGAAACCGACGTTGAGTTCGAATTTGTATTCGTCCCCAAATTGATCTTTAGTAAGAAAACCGTTCGCGATGGGCGTCAGACCGAAAGAGTGGAATGGGTTGATAGGTGCGGAGCAAATTAGGCAAGCAGTATTGACGGATGGTGGCTGTTGCATTCGAACTCAAATTATATAGTTGCCGCAGTTGCGCGTCCATGACAAAAATTGAGGAGTCTCATTGAAAACAAAAATGCATTTGCTCGGCTTGATTGTGGTCACGCTCCTGGCCCTGGCGATACGGATCCACGTGGGCGAGGTGCAAAAACCGCTGCCGCCGCACGGCGGCATGACGCGCGCGTATTTCAACTATGCCGCCAACCTTCTTGAGCATGGGACATATTCGCGGTTCCAAAGCGACGATCCGCAGCCCGACTCGTTGCGCACGCCCATCTATCCGCTGTTTCTGGCCGCGGTAAGAATTGTCAGCGGAGAAACCCGCTGGGAACGGGCGGTGAGCTGGTCCCAGTATTTTATCGGAGCCCTGATCTGCTTGTTGATCGCCCTTTTGGGAAGAAAGCTTGCGGGCGACGCCGTTGGGCTTATTGCGGGAACGCTGGCGGCATTCTATGTTGACTATCACTACCTAACGATCATTTTTCTGCGTGAAACCTTGTCGCTCTTTAACGTTCTGCTCTTTTTCCTCGCTTATTTGGAATTTCGCGATACTCGTAAAAACGCCTGGGGCTACGCGTCAGCAGCGTTGTTCGGCGCCGGCATTCTCAACCGCCCGGAAATGCTGCTGATCGGATTTTTTCTTTTTGCGTTGGATTATAAGCGGCTCACTGGACTGTTCCCAAAAAACGGGGCCGCCCCCCGACTTCTTATTATTCTATTGCTGGCTCTCAGCCCCTGGATGACGTGGATCGCGCGCAACGGTGCGGTTCACGGACATTTCATGCCGTTCTCATCGGATTCGGCATGGACGCTTTTCATGGGGCAGGTGTACTCTCCGGATGAAACCTATTCCATTGCCGATCCGACCGCATTAAAAATTATTGAAGCCACGCCTATGGAATACGACTGGTATCAATACATGAACCGCGCGTCGCGCCGTGCCTTTGTTGAAAACCCGCTGCGCAACACCCTTTGGAGCGTGGAAAAACTCCGGCAGACATTCCTTGAATACACCGATAAAAAAATGAGCCTGTTTTATCCGCTGCTTTGGGTTGCGCTGCCGTTTTTTTCTTTCAAAAACAAAAACCATCGCCTGGAATTAACGCTGCTTGGAATTCTTGCGGCCATCTTTCATTTAAAAGTGGGGGGATGGGATCCGCAACATCCCGCATTGCTCTTGCACATCAAATTCAGCGACATCATTTTTCCGGGCGCGGCCGGTTTTGCCATTCTTGTGCTTAAGGACAAAAAATCTCGATGGCCTATTCTTGCGGCGAGCT
Organism: uncultured Elusimicrobia bacterium; assembly: GCA_964499015.1. GTDB lineage: Bacteria > Elusimicrobiota > Elusimicrobia > F11 > F11 > CAZCJA01. Next base: position 10,255 of record CAZCJA010000012.1, on the reverse strand, counting down.
TCTTGACACTCATCGCTACGGTAGCTGTTTACATTGCGCATTTAAGAGCTCGATTGGTTTTTTGTGATTGGATATTGATGATCGGAACGGCGTACGCCGTGGTCGAATTAACGCGCTTTCTGCGCGATACCCGCGTCGTTGGGAAGGTTAAACAAGAACCGGCCGTAGTTTGAGCCGAACAGTTCACGATAAACGGGACCGTTAACCGGGTCGTTTTCTCGTTCAAGCTGGTCTCTTTTCAACATCAACGCTTTATCCAGCATTTCGTCGGCCAGCGGCTTATTTCCTTCTTTGCTCACAGCGATGGACAGCGCATAAAAAGGCAGCGGTGTCCGCGGTTCAAGCGCAGCCGCTTTTTCGAACAGCAGTCGCGCCCGCGCCACATTCGATTCGCCCAGCCGGTAAAAGCCTTCTTCGATATAGAACGGCGCGTGCGTCGGCGACAATTTTTGAGCGCGCTGGAACGCCGCATCGATCGCTGCCGAGTTTGCGGGCTGCTCGCGAATCAGCACAAGCGCCCTCCGGTGCCAGACAAAGCCATCCTGGTCATATTTGGATAACGCGGTATCGATATACGGAAGCGCGGAGCCGTTTTGCCCGGCATTTTCCAATGCAAGCGCATACCACAGGTCCGCCCGAAGCGGACAAGCGCGGGTCGCTTTTTCAATCTGGCCGCGTTTTTCAAAATAAGCGGAGAAAGCGTAACTCGACAAAAAAAGAGCGAGCGCCGATGAAAAAACCGCCGTGCCCCAGAAATACTTTTTCATGTCCAATGAAGGGGTTCCGGCCAATGTTTTTTTCGCGATCAACGCGAAAGCAATGCAAAAGATCAGGCCGTTGAGCGGCAACGCGAGCGAATAATTAAACAGGGATGTCACAAAAAACGAAATTAGAATCGAGAGCAACGCGCGCTCGCCGGTTAAATTGGCCCGACCTTTCCAAAGAATTCCGCCCAAACCGGCCAGCAGGAACAGCACTCCTGGAATTCCAGCGTCGCAAGCCGTTTGCATAATCCCGTTGTGCGCAAAAACGGTGCTTTTGCCGTAGCGCAAATACTCGCCGCTCGGACCGCGAAATAGTGCGTACACCGTTTCGAAATTTCCGAGGCCCCAGCCGGTCAAAGGCTTGGCGGCGATTCCGTCAACGGCAGCCTTCCATATCCCGACGCGTCCCAGAGTTCCCGGCAGCGTCAACGCGTCCAATTCAAAGCGCGTTAAAAAATAATTCTTATTGGCGAAATAGGCGCCGGCCGCCAAGACGATTGCAGCCAACCCCATTTTCAAGGCCGTGCGCGGAGATAAAAATAAAAAAACGAATCCCAAAGACAAAATACCCGAACGCGATTTCGTCAGCAAAAAAACAACCAACACAACAGCAACGACAACCCGCCAGTAGAATCGTTTTCGAGCCAGACGAGGGTCGAAACAATGGGCGAGGGCAACGGCGCCGGCCGCTGACAGCAGCAGCCCGCTGTGCAGGGAATTTAGAAGCAATCCGGATGTTTGCGGATCTACGCCGCGCGCAAGCGCCGCGAGAATTAAAAGCGCCTCGAACATGCCGGCGGTGACAATGAAGGTCTTGAAACCGGAAGCGAATGATTCATCGGCGAATTGGCATACGAACAGAGCGGCGATCGCATAGAGGAAATAACGGCTGTAAATAAAAAGGAATTTGTCTTCCGCGGCCCCCGATAAGAGGCCCAGCCAACACCAGGCGAAGAAAAGGGCGAACGGAGCGATGAGCCGCAGAGAAACATTGTCCGCGCGCCACGTACGGGTCCCATGCAAATACAAACCCGTAATCAGAAAAAAAATCGGCAGGAACGTTAACGGCGTTTTCGCGCCGTTAAGAATATAGGCGAGCACGAGGGAAACAAGCAGAACGGCCGATTTGTGGCGCTTAAAAAACATCACGCGGATAATACATTCATCTTTTCTGTGGATACAAACGAAATTGATAAGTTAATCTCAGCCCATGACCGATAAAAACATTTCCATCATCATTCCGATTTACAACGAAGAGGGGAACGTCAAACCTCTCGTGGAGTCAATTTCAAAAGCCTGCGCGGCCCTTAAACACGAGATTCTCTTGGTCGACGACGGCTCGAAAGACGGCACCGTAGAGGAAATGCAGGCCATCGCCAAAAACATCCCGGCCGTTAAAGTGATTCGACTGAAGCGCAATTTCGGCCAGACGGCGGCGTTGGCGGCCGGCATCGACCACGCCACAGGTGACGTGATCATTCCCATGGACGGCGACGGCCAAAATGATCCAGCCGACATTCCACGGCTTTTAGAAAAAATCAATGAAGGATATGACGTCGTTTCCGGCTGGCGACGGGACCGGAAAGATAAAGTCGTTACGCGCATTTTGCCCTCAAAAATCGCCAACGCCCTGATCTCCGGGATTTCCGGCGTCCACCTTCACGATTACGGCTGTTCGCTTAAAGCCTATCGCAGTTCGGTCATCAAACACGTTCAACTGTCTGGGGAAATGCACCGTTTCCTCGCCGCCTGGTGCGTTTGGCAAGGCGGCAAGGTGGCGGAACTCGTGGTCACGCACCACCCGCGCACACGCGGGCAATCCAAATACGGTCTTTTCCGCACGTTCAAAGTGATCATCGACCTCATCACTCTCAAATTTTTCAGCAACTTTTTGACTAAGCCGAATTATTTATTTTCGGGAATGGGCATGATTTCATTCGTTTTGAGTTTTGCCGCCGGCGCGCTTGCGGTTTACGATAAGTTCGGGCCCAACAATTTTCCTTCGTATCGTATTCCGCTTCTCTTAACGTCCGTGTTCTTCGGGTTGGCGTGCCTGTTCCTTATTCTTATGGGCCTGCTGTCAGAAGTGCTCGCGCGTCTTTATTTCAGCGTCAGCCAACAAAAAGCCTATCGCCTGCTTGATGAATAAACCTGTCCGCATCGCGCTCGGCCTTGTCGTGAGCGCCGTTTGTCTTTGGCTCGTCTTTAAAAATATTTCCTTTCAAGACGTTGGCAAAGCCGTCCGCGATTCCCAAAAAATCTGGTTTGTCGGCATGTTCGCCGGTCTTGTATTAAGCCAAGTGTTCCGCATGCTGCGCTGGCGAGAGCTTCTCTCGCCCATTAAACGCGTGCCACCACTGCCGCTCTTCATTATTCTTACGTTCGGGTTTTTCATGAACTGCGTGCTGCCGGCGCGCGCGGGGGAATTCATCCGAGCCTACGCGCTCGACCGCGAAATGGGCATTCCGACCAGCACGGCACTGGGTTCGATCGCTCTCGAACGCCTTATGGATTTGGCCGCGCTCCTGTGCGTCGTGACGCTCGCCGCAACCGTTTTGCCGACCGATAAAATTCCAGCCGGCAAGATTTCCGCCTTCATTATTATCGGGCTCATCTCCGCTACGGCGCTATTCTTATTCTTTAAAAACAAAAAAAGCGCCGATGGCACGCGACCTCGCGCCGTGGAATGGCTGGTTTCATTCCTGCAAAATCTCGTACAAGGCTTTGCCGTGATTAAATCGCCGTCAAAAATGGCCGTGGTTTTCGGGTTGTCCTTGTGCGTCTGGACCATGGAAATCATGAACATTATGATGGTAGCGCGCGCATTTTCAATTCCGCTCCCCTTCACGCATGCGTCCGCGGTCATTACGGGCATCGCCGTCGGCGTGATGATTCCCGCCGCCCCCGGTTTCATCGGGACTTACGAATTTTTTGGCCAACAGCCGCTGATTTTCCTCGGGCACTCCGCGACACTGTCCTTCTCTTTAATTTTTGTCCTGCATGTGTTTCAATTAATTAGCCATTCCCTGTTGGGATTGCCGGGGCTATTTAAAGTGGGATGGGGGCCACGCCGCTAGATGTACACCAACACGTCTCTTTATCTTTTCGCGTTCTTTTCCGCGTTGATCACAAGCTTGATCCTCACGCCGGCCGCGCGCGCCGCCGCCATCGTCCTCAACATCATGGATCATCCCTCCACCAATGTAAAAACCCACAAAGAACCGGTTCCTTATCTGGGCGGCGTGGCCATCTTCATCGCCTTCATGTTCGCGCTTCTCTGGGTACGCGTGCTCACATCGTTCCCGTCGGGAACACTGCGTTCCCTGAGAGGAATCCTCATCGGTGGTGCATTTATTTTTGTCGTCGGGCTGATCGACGACGTTCGCCATCATGGACTGCATTACCGCACCAAGTTCTTTTTCCAAATTTCCGCGGCCATCGTCGTCATGCTGTTCGGCATACGCATTCACTTTATCCAACCCTTTTGGATCGCCATGGCGCTGACCATCGTGTGGATTGTCGGCGTCACAAACGCGTTCAACCTGACCGACATCATGGACGGCCTCGCGTCCGGCATCTCCACGGTCACATCGCTGGCGTTTCTGTTCATTTCCTTGCCGACGGAAGAGATCTACGTAAATTTTGCCGCGGCGGCGCTCGCCGGTGCGGTGCTTGGGTTTTTTCCATACAACATCTCTAAAAATTCGCGCATCTTCATGGGCGACTGCGGAAGCCTCTTTTTGGGATTCGTCGCGAGCTCGCTGGCGCTGGGAACCTCGTACGGCGGGAAAACGGAGCTCGGCGTGTTTGCGCCGCTGGTCATTTTAGCGCTGCCGATTTTCGATACAATCCTCGTGTTCTACCTGCGAATCCGCAAAGGAATCTCACCTTTCCTGGGATCGAAAGATCATTATCCTCTGCGCATGGAAGCGCTCGGGTGGCCGCGCAAAAAGATACTCGTGTTCGCAATTTTGGCCGCCTTATTCCTCGGGCTCTGCGCCTACGTGATCGCCCATTCCTCGCTGGAGCCGGTGCTGGCCATATACGGTGTGGTCGTCCTTTCCTTCATTTTTTTCACCGCGTACGTTCTTAAAGCCAAAATCCAATGAAAAAATCCGACGCTCCTGTACTCATCGTGGGGGGTGGCTTGGCCGGTCTATCAGCCGCTTATCACCTTAAAAAAACAAATACCGTGTTGATCGAGCGGGAAACGACGCCGGGCGGAACGGCACGCTCCTTTAAAATAAACGGCTTCACGTTCGATTTCACAGGCCATCTTCTTCATTTGCACACGCCGTACACAAAAAAACTCATCACCAAGCTGCTTAACGGCAACTTCTACTCCTGCGTGCGCAACGCGCAAATTTATTCGCACAACACCTACACGCCATATCCGTTTCAAGCCAACACGCACGGCCTGCCTGACTGGGTAATCAAAGAATGCGTGCTCGGTTTCATCGAAGCTCAGGAAAAGCCAAAGAAGAAAATCACGGATTATTCCCGCAAGGATTTCAAATCGTGGTGCCTGGAGACGTTCGGCCCCGGCATCTCCAAGCATTTCATGGTGCCGTACAACGAAAAACTGTACCAAGTGCCGGCGTCAAAAATGTCCACGGATTGGTGCGGCCCGTTTGTGCCGACGCCGAAGTTGGGCGACGTCGTTAAAGGCGCGCTCGAGAAGCAGGACAAGCGCTTTGGCTATAACACGACGTTTCTCTACCCGCGGAAAGGGGGGATCGAAGAACTGGCGCGGTCCTTCACGCGCGGCTTAAAAGACATCCACCTGGGGACGGGCCTAAAAGAAATCGATTGGCAGAAAAAAACCGCGACGTTCTCGTCAGGCGAAACGATCCGTTACCGCAACATCATCAACACGATTCCCTTGCCGGAACTGTTAAACCGCATGAAAAATCTACCGGCGCACGTTAAAGCGGCGCAAAAGAAGCTCAAATGCGTGAGCATCCTGTGCCTGAACGTGGGCGTCAAGCGCGCGAAGATCTCCAATACCTCGTGGATATATTTTCCAGAGAAAAAATACCCGTTCTATCGCGTCGGCTTCCCAATGAATTTTACGCCGCACGTCGTGCCCAAAGGCTGCAGTTCGATGTACGTGGAAGTGCCGCTCGATATCACCAAAACGTTCAATAAAGCAGAAATCTTGAAAGACGTCCGTAAAGGCCTGGAAGACGCCAAAATTCTCAAACGCACCGACAAACTTCCGGTCGTGCAGTTTTTACCGATCCGCTACGCCTACGTTATTTACAACGCCGAGCGCCCACGCGCGCTTAAAACCATTTTTTCGTTCTTGAAGAAGCAAGGAATCCAATCCATCGGACGCTACGGCGCCTGGAAGTATTCCTTTATGGAAGAAGCCATTCTCGACGGGAAGAAAGCCGCTGAAGCCATTTAAAGTCGTTCATATCATCACGCTCCTGGAAATGGGCGGTGCGCAAGGCAACACGCTGCATACCGTGCGCCACCTGGACAAAAGCCGCTTTGATGCGGAATTATGGGCCGGACAGGGCGCGTATTGGGACTCCGCCGCGGAAAGCGACATCGGCAAAGAAGGACGCCTGCATTTCTTCCGCCATTTGGTCCGCCCCGTTCACCCCCTGTTTGATTATTTCGCTTACCGCGATCTCAAGAAAAGATTGCTTCAAACCAAGCCGGCAATCGTGCACACACACTCGTCAAAAGCCGGGATTTTGGGACGGCTCGCGGCTTTCGCGGCCAACGTGCCGATCGTGATCCATACATTTCACGGTTTCGGCTTTAACGACCGGCAAAACTCGGTTGTTTTCTGGTTTTACGTTTGGCTTGAGCGGCTCGCAGCCCGGCGCACGACCGCGCTCGTTTTTGTGTCGCGTTCGAATATGGAAACCGCGCGGCAGTTAAAAATCGGCGATCCCATGAAATATTCACTGATCCGCAGCGGCATTCCGGTGGAGGCTGTACGTAAAGAAGCCGCCGCGGCCGATAAAGAAGCGGTGCGGCGTGAACTCGGCATACCCGCGAAGGCGCCGCTGGTCACCACGATTGGCCCGTTTAAACCGCAAAAAAACCTGCCCGATTTCATTAAAGCCGCGCGGCTCATTCATGAAGAAATGACGGATGCTCATTTTCTTCTCGTGGGCGACGGCGCGCTCCGGCCCGAACTCCAACAGCAAATACACGCCCTCGGGCTTGAAGACGTCTTTCATTTGCCTGGCTGGCGCCGGGACATTCCCAACGTTCTGGCCGCGACCAGCGTTTTTGGGCTGACGTCGCTCTGGGAAGGCTTGCCGCGCTCGATGGTTGAAGCGATGGTGGCGGGTATTCCAGTGGTCTGCTACGACACGGACGGCGTCCGCGATCTCCTGGGCCAAGGGGGAGGGGTCTTAATCCCGCAGGGCAAAGTGGAAACGTTCGCGCGTGAAACACTGGCTTTGCTGCGCGATGCCGGCAAGCGCGAGAAAACAGCGAGATTGGCAAAAGACCTGATAGGGCGAGACTTTGACATTGACGACATGGTCCGCCGTCAAGAAAATCTCTACGCCGATCTCCTCAAAGCCACCCCGTCCGCATACTAGACAACCCCCATCGAATAAATTAGGATTCGGCTCCAACTCGCAGCAGGAACCACATCGTTGTGGCACCCCTTCTTGCAGTTAAACCCCAATGACGAAAAAAGAATACGAAATCACACTTATCCCGGGTGACGGCACAGGCCCGGAGCTGGTCAACGTGGTTAAAAACGTTGTGGCCGGCATTGGCGTCAACATTCGCTGGGATGAGGTCGACGCGGGCGAGGACGCTCTCGCCAAGCACGGCACACCGTTGCCTGATTTTGTCTTGGAATCCGTTCGTAAAAACAAAGTCGCGCTGAAAGGTCCGATCACGACCCCGATCGGCACCGGCTTCCGTTCGGTCAACGTGGCTTTGCGCAAAGAACTTGGCCTGTACGCCTGCTTAAGACCCTGCAAAACGTATCGCGGCGTCAAATCCCGCTACGAGAACCTCGACTTGGTGGTTGTCCGCGAAAACACAGAAGACCTTTACGCCGGTGTCGAATATCTGAACAAAGACCCGGAAGCGCAGAAAATCATCGAGTGGTCCAAAGGCAAAATCTATGCGGACGCGAACATCTCGATAAAACCCATTTCAAAGACCGGCACCGAAAAAATCGCCAAATACGCTTTTGACTACGCAAGCAAGCACGGCCGCAAGAAAGTCACCGCCATCACCAAAGCCAACATCATGAAATACACTGATGGACTCTTCTATGACGTGTGCCGCGAAGTGGCCAAAAACTATCCGAACATCGAATACCAGGAACGCCTGATCGACAACATGTGCATGCAGCTGGTGCAAAAACCCGAAACCTACGACGTTCTTCTCCTGCCGAATTTGTACGGCGATATTTTGTCGGACTTGTGTGCCGGCCTGATCGGCGGCCTCGGCATCGCGCCGGGAGCCAACATTGGCGACGGCCTCGCGCTCTTTGAGGCCGTGCACGGCAGCGCGCCGCGCTACAAAGGCCAAAACAAAATGAACCCCACAGCGCTTTTGCTCTCCACCGTTTTGATGCTCGACCACATCGGCGAAACCGAAGCGGCCCAGCGCCTCGAAAAATCCATCGCCTCGGTTATTTTTGAAGGCAAAGAAGTGACGTACGACATGGGGGGAAAAGCGGGCTCCATTGAAATGGGTAACGCGATTATTCGCAAATACAAGGAACTCTCGAAGTGAGGAGAATGAAAAACCCATGCAACTTCTCGTTTCCGACATCCGCGCCGCACATGTACTCGAAGAATCAACCGATCTTGATCCGCGCTTTCTATCCGGAGAAACACGCGACCACGTAAAGTTCAACCGTCCGGTTCACGTGGACGTCGAAGCCCAAATGACCGAAAACGACATCGTGGTAACAGGCAAAATTACAACCCAAGCATCGTACGTGTGCGCGCGCTGCTTAGCCGAATTTGAAGCGCCGATCAAAGGAAGCTTTCAAGAAGCGTTTCCGCTGGATCTCGAGAAAATCGATCTAACGGAATTGATCAGGGAATCGGTCTGGGTGGATGTGCCGCTGCGCGGTCTCTGCCAGGAAAACTGCAAAGGCATTTGCCCGGGATGCGGCGTGAACAGAAACATTACCGCGTGCAAATGCGCCGTGAAGCAGGACGACGCCCGCTGGGCGGGATTGCAACAATTTCGTTTTAAATAAGGGAGATATCATGGCTAATCCAAAAAAGAAACATACACAGATGCGGCGCGACATGCGGCGCTCGGCCAACTTCAAATTGGTCGCGTCGAGCTTGGCGAAATGCCCGCAGTGCAGCGCGTCAATTTTGCCTCATCGCGTTTGCCAGGCGTGCGGCTTCTACAACGGCGAACTCATTGCGCCGCGCAAAGAAGCAAAGAAGAAAGGGGATAAATAGTGCGCATCGCCCTTGACGCGATGGGCGGCGACAACGGCGTTTCAGTCAACGTCGAAGGCGCCATCCAGGCGTGTCAAACATGGCCTGACATTCAGGTCATTCTCGTTGGCGACGAAGCCCTGGTCCGGGGGGAGCTGAACAAGCATCCCGAGGCCGCCTCGTTGCCGATTGAAATTCATCACGCGCCCACGGTCGTCGACATGCACGAGTCGCCGGTCGACGGCTGTCGCGCCAAGCCGGATTCGAGCATCATGGTGTGCGCGAAACTTGTTGCCGAGAAACGGGCCGAGGGCTTGGTTTCCGCGGGCAACTCCGGTGCGACGATGACCGCCTCACTGTTCACCTTAAAACGCCTCGAAGGCATTTCGCGCCCCGCCATCGCCACCATCATTCCGACGCTCGACGGCCACTGCGTCGTCCTCGACATGGGCGCAAACGTCGACTGCAAGCCCAAGCATCTTCTCCAATTCGCTGTCATGGGCGAGGTGTACCATCAGGCAATTTTTAAAAGCAAGCGTCCCACAGTCGGGCTCCTTTCAATCGGCGAAGAAGACACCAAAGGCAACGAACTCACCATTGAAACCCACCAGCTTCTAAAGAAAAGCGGTTTGAACTACATCGGCAACGTGGAAGGCCGCGACATTCCGATCGGCAAAGCGGACGTGGTCGTCTGCGACGGCTTTGTCGGCAATGTCGTTTTAAAATTCGGCGAAGGCCTCGCTGAAGCCCTGTTGAAAATTATTAAACGCGAAATTAAAGGCCATCCGCTCGCGCTGATCGGCGGGCTTTTTTTGAAGAGCGCCTTCAAAAACATTAAGAAAAAGGTCGACCCGGCCGAATACGGCGGCGCGCCCCTTTTGGGCGTTAACGGGGTTTCGATTGTCAGCCACGGCGGCTCAAACTCGTTTGCGATTAAAAACGCGCTTCGCGTCGCGGCCGAACTGATCCGCGACAACATCAATAATCACATCGCCTCCGAACTCGAGGCGACCGATCAAACCGAAGCACGCACAAGCAAAATGGCTGGAGGCGTACGTTGAGCGTTATTATTACGGGAACCGGCTCCTTCCTTCC